>JAJRZU010000001.1 GCA_024275075.1 Deltaproteobacteria bacterium
CTTCTCGTCACCGTAATCGGTTGTCCTGAACCAGAACGCGCCATCTTCTTCATAGACGATCTTGCGCCGCTTTAGCCGTGAAATAGATTCATCGACCCTGCCGCTATCTACGAGCGATTTCTCGCTGAACCATCTGTCGAACCTGACACCGAAATCGGACAGGTCTTTTTTGATACCGGCCAAAATATCTTTCGCCGCCTTCTTACCAAGCTTTTGCACGGCGGCGTCATCATCCATTTTCAGGTACTTATCCTTATGAGCATCCATCACTTCCTTAGCGATATCCTTAATATATTCACCCTGGTAGTACTCGTCCTTGAAAACCGCGTCCACACCAAGAAGCTCTTTGTAGCGCGCGAATACCGACTCGCCGAGCGTGCGGATCTGGTTACCCACATCGTTGATGTAGTACTCGGTCTTCACCGTGTAACCGGCAAACCTGAGCAGGTTCGCGAGGACGTCCCCGACCGCCGCGCCGCGCCCGTGCCCGATATGAAGCGGCCCCGTCGGGTTCGCGCTCACAAACTCCACGAGCACTTTGGCGCCCTTCTTCGTACCGGCGGCGTACCGACCGCCGCGCCTGTTGACCTCTGTCACGACGTCTAACCAGTACTGCTCGTTCAAGAAGAAGTTGATGAACCCCGGCCCCGCTATCTTGACAT
Source organism: Deltaproteobacteria bacterium (assembly GCA_024275075.1). Classification (GTDB taxonomy): domain Bacteria; phylum Desulfobacterota; class JAJRXV01; order JAJRXV01; family JAJRXV01; genus JAJRZU01. The sequence goes on from JAJRZU010000001.1 coordinate 663, forward strand.
CAGAAAAAACGCTCTTACCTTTTGTCACCAGTTCGACGATATCACCGGCAAACTCGCGCGGTCTCTTACCGGCTCTTTTGGAGAAGACCATCGCCGCGTTCGTGGCAATGTCACCAAACGTTTCGCTTTTCGGGTGCTCCAACTCGATCTCATCGATACCGCATTCTATACCAAGCTTTGTCAGCGCTTTGTGTATCGCTTTACGTATTTTGTTCTTCATTTACCTCATCTTCATCCCTTTGTCGGGACTCCTTTTCCTTATACTTATCACTAATCTTATCACTAATAGTCACGTCCCGGGAGAAGTCCACGCAGTGAATATTCACCTCACCGGACTTCGAGAATTTCTTCGCGCATGTCCCCCGCCAGGCACATAATGAACATGCGATCCTGTCATCTTTTGTCATCGCTAACCGTATCCTTTTCCTTGATTTCTAAATCCAGAATATCCTTATATAATTCCGGTTTACGCTCTTTGAAGAACGACCATATTTTTCTCGTCTTCTTTATCTCGTTCAAGTCGATATCGACAATGACGACACCTTCCTGAGAGCCAGACGGTTCATCGAGTAGCCGCCCGTCAGGTGACGAACAGAAGCTCTTACCGTAAAAGTTCAATATATCGTTCTCCTTACCGACCCTGTTCACCCGAAACGCGTACATGCCGTTCACCATAGAGTTCGCCCTAATCACCGTCTCCCACTTGCTGTGCGACGCGAAAGCCGCCGCGGTCGGACAGAACACGATCTGAGCGCCCTTAAGAGCCAGTATCCTCGCCGCCTCCGGGAAGAAGTTGTCCCAGCATATCATGACACCGAAAGTGACGCCCTGTGCCTCGAATACCGTGAAACCGGTCGCACCGGTAGAGAAATAATGTTTCTCCTCCCAGTAGGGAATACTTGGTATATGCGCCTTCTGGTACTTCCCGATGAGCTCGCCGTCGCTGCCGATAATAAACGCGCTGTTGTAATAGTCACCGCTTTCGCCCTTCTCGAATATCGGGCATATCAGTGTGACTTTATTTTGTTTCGCCGCACTGCGCATCTTGCTGATCGTCAGCCCGTCCTCACTCTCCGCGAGCTTGAAATGCTCGTCATCGACATCGAAAGGGAACCAGTGTGTATTAAAAAGCTCCGGGTAGCAGATGATCTTCGCGCCCCGGTCTGCCGCGATCTTCAAAAGAGCGATCGCCTTATCGATATTCTTCTCCTTATCCCTCACGTTTTGCATCTGGATACCGGCAATTCTTAACAAATCATCCTCCTGTTAATGATTGTTGCAAAATCTATCGGTGGGCACAGCCCACCCTACCCTACTTTATCTGTGGGGTCTGCCCACCCTGCAATAAATCGTCCCCCACCACCCCCGTGCCCCTTCCCACAAGGGGGGGCGGTGGAGCATTACGCTCCTTAAGGCCTATATTTGGTGGAGCGTTACGCTCCTCGGTGGTATTCTTGTATTGGTTTTATGCTGAGCTCCTTATTCTTTATTTTCAATATAGCCTGCACCGTTGAGTTCGCTCCTTTAATGGTCGTAGTATACGGTATCTTCTTCACCAGTGTCGTTCTTCTTATCGAGTATGAATCTTTCATTGACTGCTACCCGATAGTAGTGTTTATCACCAAGTCTATCTCACCGCTCTTCAGCCTGTCAACGATGTTCGGTCTCCCCTCGATCACTTTATTGACGTGTACGGCGTCGATACCGCTCTCCTGCAGGAATTTCGCAGTGCCGCGCGTCGCCACGATCTCGAAGCCGCACTTGACGAGCTCCTTCACCGCTGGCAGAATCTTCTCCTTATCATTATCCTTTACGCTGATAAATGCCCTGCCCTCGAGCGGCGGCGTGAAACCGGCAGCGATCTGCGCCTTCGCGAACGCCAGAGAATAATCAGGGTCTATACCCATCACCTCACCGGTAGAGCGCATCTCAGGCCCCAATATCGTATCGACCCCGGGGAATTTCTCAAACGGGAAGACAGCCTCCTTGACACAGATATACTCTGGTACCACCTTCTTCGTGAAACCTATCTCATCAAGCGATTTACCCGCCATAACACTCGCGGCTATCTTCGCGAGCGGTATACCTATCGCCTTGCTGACGAACGGCACCGTCCGCGACGCCCGCGGGTTCACCTCTAATATGTACACTTCTTCATCCTTCACGGCGAACTGTATGTTCATGAGCCCGAGCACCTTCAGCTCAAACGCGAGCGCTTCGGTCTGCCGCTCGATCTCATCGATTATCTTTTTATCCAGCGAGTACGGCGGTAGGGCACACGCGCTGTCACCAGAATGGATACCGGCCTCCTCGATATGCTCCATCACGCCACCGATAACGACCTGCTTACCGTCACATATAGCGTCTACATCCACCTCTATAGCGTCATTCAGGAACTTGTCGATAAGTATCGGCTGCTCGGGTGACAGCTGTACGGCGCGAGTCAGATAGCCCTTGAGCATCTTCTCATTATAGACGATCTCCATCGCCCGCCCGCCCAATACGTACGACGGCCTCACCATTACCGGGTAACCGATCTCGTCGGCAATCTCCTTCGCATCC
>JAJRZU010000113.1 GCA_024275075.1 Deltaproteobacteria bacterium
GTATCGCCACCGGTATCGCCGGTATTCGTGTCTTCCTCGGTCTTGTCAAGAGCATCGACAAGCTCAGTCGCATCGGTGTTACATCCGTTCATAGCTACAAAAAAAGTTGCTAAAGATAACATTAGCGCAATCAATAACAGATAATTTAACTTCTTTTTCATATTTCCCTCCTTGTAATCTTTGTTGTAAGATGAGCCACTCATTATCCATAGAGTATGCGCATAAGTTTAATCAAAAAGTGATACTAATAGCCGCCGCTGTTAGTCTCCGTAACAATCCTGCTCATAGATATTTATATCGCACTGGAAATAATCGTAGTCATCATAGTTATAGTCATCGTAATCACCCTGATCTTGCGTATCGTCCCATGTATAGTTCTCTGTATACGTTTTGGTGTCAGGGTCCCCGCCGCCGGGGCAGTTTACAGTCATAGTATATGTATATGTCGCGGAACCCTTTACGCAATCGCCACTGTCATCGTGCTCGTCACATTGATAGTTACCTTCTTCCCAATTACCGGTAACGGTGTACGTATTCCCGTCTTTGTCAGTATAAGTTTCGCTGTACGGGTAAGAATTGCTAACCTGCCACGGGGACTCAAAGCACATCTCACCGGCTGTATTATAGTATGCGTATTTGCCCGTACTGCTGTTATATATGTAATAAGAGCCGTTACTGTATATATATTTTATTGAGCAGCTCTCTTCATCCACAGTGCATGAGACCGGCTGTGAATCAAATATGTCACCGGTGCACTCGAACAGTGACTCGATACATGTGCCAGCGTACAGGCTAAATACCTGCGACCCGCTGCCGCTGCTGCCTGATGATGAACGGTCACATCCGCTGATTATTGCACCGGCAAGAATGAGCACAGCAATTGCAACCAATAATGAATTTAACTTCTTTTTCATGCTCCCCCCCTTAATAAAATTATTTATTCTTAAGTATCAGGTTATTTCTTCTTATGTTTCTTCTACCCGCTTCGAGAGTAAAATCGATGTCGATCGATGTAATACATGACAGTATATCAGGGTTGGTATAATCGATATCGCAGGTAACATCACTTGTTACAGTATCGTCTGTGTCACCACTCGTTGTACCGCTACCAGCGTCTCCTGAGGAAGAGTCGCCGCCAGTATAATCGCTATTCCCGTCATCATCGTACGTGAATGTCTCTACCGTACCGTTCGGGCATGTAAGGGTCGCAGTTACAGACGACGATGCAGAACCGGTTGTACAATCGCCACCCGCACATGTTTCGGTTACGGTCGTTTCAAGAGTATACTCGTTACCCTGTGAGTCAGTGTAAACAGTTGTACCTGTATAGGTGTATTCGCTTAATGAGTCGTCAAAGTCAACACTCGTATTATCCACTGTCATGCTGTAGCACATTTCATCATCGCTTGTGTAATACGTTATTGTAGGATTCAGCAAATCACCTATTGGCAACTGGTAATAAGAACCATCTGCATAGTAATAGATTATTGTGCAACTATCAGTGTCAAAATTGCAGGAGACCTCATTTCCTATATCCCCGATACAAGCAAACAAGGGCTCTAAGCAGGTGCCTGTAAATGGGGATGATCCGCTGTTGCCGTCATCGCCGCTTCCATCGCTGCTGCCATCATCACCGCTATCGGCTTCGGTATCTGTCGCTGAATCTGAGCTGCTTGAAGAACTGTCGCACCCGTGAATAATAATCAAACCCGCGAATAAGATACACGTAAAAAACAATACCATAAGCGAAAGCTTCTTTTTCATTACAACCCCCCAAAAACGTCATTTTTTTAATTAAGTATTATTAAAAGATAAAGGAAATAATATCCGTTGTCAAATATTTTTTTATTCAAAAGATATATTCATTGATTATGGTAGGTTCATGTTATTGGTAACGTCAATGGTATTGTCTCAATTTCGGCGTAAAAAAGCAGAGGTAATGAACTACCCCGCAGCAGAGCATCAAGGAATTCTTTCGATTAAAAGGGCATGATTCCCAATCCAAATGAAGCCGCTCCTTGGGAAACCATATAGATGGCTTTTTAAACTTGTTATGAGAACAAAAATGTAGTATTCTATAATCACTCTTAATCTGGGGTATTAACATGGGGTTGAAAACAATTTTTGATAACGGTATCAAGTCTTCTAACCAGCTTGAAGTGATACTCTCCGCGATCGCCGAGGGTATTATCATCATTGACCTTTCAAAGAAGATTCTCTTTCAGAACGAAAAGGCTCTTAAGATGTTCGGTGACTTTACCGGTAAGAGCTGCTACTCCATATACCACACGAAAGACACCCCCTGCGCGGATTGCCCGGCGTACCTTTGCATTAAGGAGGACACGGTCAAGAGCGCGCTACATACAAGGATAGACGATGACGGCAACCTGCACTACTATGAGCTGAGCTCGGCGCCGATAAAAGAGGATGGCAACGTCGTCGCGTGCGTTGAGATAATCCGCGAGATAACCGAGCGTAAGCTTTTAGAGGAAGAGCTGCAACGCTTGACAAGGAGAATGCAGACTGTTATCAGTAAGATGAAGGATGGCCTGCTTTATATAAACAGAAGAGACCAGGTCGCCATAGCCAACGAGATGGCGTTGGACTTCTTTGGTTTAAAACTGCATGACAGGCTTGATATGCGAGTCGGTAAAAGCGATTCTAAGAGGAAAGTCCTTGTGAAAGTGATCACGGCATTCAGGAACGATGACAATGTAAGCTTTTACGACAAAAACATACAAAAGGATGATAAGTGGTATAACTTAAGGTTCTCTGTCTCAAGGAGCGCTACGGGTAAGTATTACGGTTCGATCCTGAATATCACGGATATTACGAGCCAGAAGAAGTTCGAGGAGCTGAAGGAGAACCTTACGAACATGGTAGTGCATGATATGAAGCATCCTTTGAACTCTATCATGTATGTTCTTGAGCTTGCCGCCGAGGGGCTGTTCGAGGGTAACGAAGCGCTCTTCAAGCTTGCACACAAGGATAGTAAGATCCTGCTTAACATGATACAGGGTATGCTTGACATAGGTAAGATGGAGGAGGGCGAGCAGATCATCAGCAAAAAGGAGTTCTACTATAATAAGATAATAAAGAACTGTATCGCTGAGGTCTCGTTCTTATCAAACGCGCGCGGCATCATCATAAAGGAAGTGTATTTGTCAGAGAAGGTAGTTATAGAAGCGGATAATGATTATTTAGAGCGGGTTCTTGTAAACTTACTGGCGAACGCGATCAAGTTCTCGAAAGAGGGCTCGAGCATATTAGTCAAAGTAGCCGATTATATAAAAGATGGCGGCAAATTCATCAAATTCAGCGTTATCAATGAGGGGCCTGATATATCCTCACATGTAAAAGACACCATCTTTGACAAGTATAAGCAGGCGGAGCGCCGGATATCCGGTAGCATCTCTGGTACCGGGCTCGGGCTCACGTTCTGTAAACTTGCCGTAGAATCGCACGGCGGCGATATCTGGGTGACATCACCGCCCGAGGAGTTCCCGTCCGGCGCCGATTTCTCATTCACCATACCCATTTGAGCCACCCCTTAATTGGGTTGGGCATCATGCCCATCATTCATTATGAAACTCGTCTGGTGCGATCGTGTTCTCCTCTAAAAAATCGCACAAACTCGTCTGGCTTATCCGCAGGCCGCGCTTACCGATCCTTATCGCCTTCAGCTTACCGTCATATATCAATTCATACACCATCGGCCTTGAGCAATCCAACAGCTTCGCGACCTTGTGTATGTATAGTAACCTGTCCATTATACCCCCTGTTTATAAAATGTTGCCGCTTTAACCACCAAGGCTCAGAGTACACACAGGGCACACAGAGATTTCTTTTTTAAAATTCCTCTCCGTGTTCTCTGTGGTTTATTGCTCTCTTAGCCCTTATTCATGGTCATCATATACCAATTCGGCTGATTCGACGATGATCTCCTTTATCCGCTCCACCAGATCCTTCTCAGAAATACCGCCATCTAAGAAATCCCTGACCGAATCAAACAGATCATTCGCGTACTCTCTTTTCAGAGCATCCATTATCTCAGCCTGGTGATCATCTATTATATGAATAAATTCAGCCTCGTAGTAATATCTCATTTTTATCTTGAATAAATCAAAAAAAATAGTTTAAAGATGTTAGTCACTTCCGCAGGTATAAATGAATTTCCCTAATGAATACAAACCTGTACAAAATTTTGACATTCCATTTTCTCCTTATATACTAATCAATAATAATAATAAAAAGAAGGAGCAGAAAATGGCCTATTACATCTTAGATGAACTTAATAAAAGTATACACGCGTATTCACACATCGTACCAAGCCTTTGCAAAGTCTCGGCAAGCGATAATGACCAGAAGCTGATCTCATTTGATGAGAAGAAACTCAAAGAGTTTATTTTATACAAGCACTACAACGGGTGCCGGTACTGCCTGAGGGAGTACCACACAAAAATGATCGCCTGACAAAATAAACATTTAGTTCATTTATTTGAGCAGCTCATCATTCATAAGATTCTTCATCTTGATATCTAACGCATTGCATATCTTGAAGACGCCCTTGTATGAACCATTCCCCTTGATTATCTGCCTGATCCCCTCATAAGAATAACCGGTCTTTCCGGCCAGTTCCCTTAGCGTCACGCCATTTAGCACCATCTGGCGCTTTAAGTATGCGTTATAATTCTTTTTAAATAAGCTTTCATCCTTCATGACAACCCCCTTCTTTTTAATGAAATAAGCCAATTAATGAAATAAGCCAACCAAAAACTCATTAAGTTTATTTATGCGTTAACAACAGCCATGCAAGCCCTTAATGACGCAGGCATCATGCCCTTTGTTAGGCGGTACTGTTATATAGTAAACAAATAGTTTGCTATTGTCAAGTAAAAAATAAACAATTTGTTTCTTTTTTTTCGCGTTCTGGGAACATGTCGCTAAAAGGACAGTTATGAAATATAAAAACCTCCTTACCTTACAATGATTCATACCCATCAATTAGAACATTATATTTATTTGTAATTTTATTGCCATGGAATATACTTAGATTATGAACAATTTCGACGCTGACCAAAGTGGCTTGTATCGCAGGATAAATATTACCCTGATACTTGTGCTGTTTCTCTTCTCTTACCTTTGTCAGGGCAGCCTGCCCGACACTATCCCTGTGCGTTACGGCGTAAGCGGGGAGCCGGTATTCTGGGCGGCTGTGCCGGTATACGCACTATTTTTAATGACATTCCTTTATATATATATTATCATTGCATTTACCGTGAGAATAGGGCGCCTGATCATCAGGCTCACAAAAGAACAAGAAGCGGAGAAGCTATAAACCACAGAGCATACGGAGTTTGTCACACAGCGGGTAACTTTGCGTGATTGCTCATACTCTTTGCGGTGAAAAAATAGAATTTTAACATGGGGGAATGAATGAAGAGCAAGGTCTATTTTTCAAGTATGCGCGCTTCTATCAAGAGGAACACGCTTGACAGGATTTTAGGGCTGGTGAACAGCGCCGGTATCGACAGCAAGATCAGTAAAAACGACCTCGTCGCGATAAAGATACATTTCGGGGAGAAGGGTAACACGTCATACGTGCGCCCTGTGCTCGTGCGCCCTGTCGTTGACAGGATACGAGAGCTTGGCGGCAAACCGTTTTTGACCGACGCGAACACATTATACGTCGGTACGCGCGGCAACGCCTGCGACCACCTCACCACCGCTTTGCAAAACGGGTTCGATTATACGGTCGTCAACGCGCCGCTCATCATCGCCGACGGCCTGCGGGGCAGCACAAAAAACACGGTGAAAGTGGGGTTGAAACACGCGGATGAGGTGCATATAGGCGCCGAAGTGGTGAACAGCGACGCAATTATCAGCATAGCGCACTTTAAGTGTCACGAGCTCACCGGTTTCGGGGGCGCCATAAAAAATCTCGGGATGGGCTCGGCATGTCGCGAGGGTAAGCTGTTCATGCACTCGACCGTCGCGCCGTACGTCGCCGGGGATACCTGCATCTCATGCGGCGTCTGTATCATGCACTGTGCCGCCGGTGCGATTAGCATACCTGACGATAACGCTGCGGCGCACGTCGCCCCTGAAAAGTGCGTCGGTTGCGGTGAGTGCATACTGGTCTGCCAGAACAGTTCGATAAAGATCCGGTGGAACGAGGCGATACCGACGGTGCAAGAGAAGATAGTCGAATATACTTACGGCGTCTTGAAGGGCAAGGAGAATAAATCGCTCTTCATCAACTTCATCACGCAGGTAAGCCCCGCCTGCGACTGCTACGGATACAACGACGCACCGATCGTGCCCGATATTGGTATCGCGGTTTCAGATGACCCTGTCGCGCTGGATCAGGCGTGTGCCGATCTCGTGAACGCGGCGGTCGGGTTCAGGGACACCGCCTTACAAAGCGGCTACGGCAAAGGTGAAGATAAGTTCAAGGGCGTCTACGATTACATCGACTGGGAGATCCAGCTTAAATACGCGCAAAAGATCGGGTTAGGCAGCACAGGGTACGAACTCGTGGAGATATGACAGAAGCCCCCTGCACGACCTAAAAACTACTCCCCGCCCTTGATGGCAGGGGAATATAACTGTGTAGGTTAATGACATAGTATTGCCGTCTACCGTACCAACGCAATCAGCGACGAAGGAATATCCTGTAATAGTAAAAGAGATATTATTTCCGTTTATTGTTCCGGTAAGTGATGACTGATCACCGCAACCGCACACTTCTTCTCCTGACAGAGTTGTCCCGGATTGGGTGATTTCATAATATGTAGGCCCCACTCCTATCGACCAGTACCCGCTGATGTCGATCGTGTCCTCTCCCGTAGCTCCGTCACTATACCGCCATCACCACTATCATCGTGCCACATCGCTTTCGCTGGTCACTCCGCTTCCCTTGGTCAGGGTCGCGCTCAAGGTACCCGATATCGGTGACGGCCAGTCAGAGTTGTCGAAAGTAATGGTATATGTACCGTTTGTCATGCTGTCACCGTCGATAGTCCCTTGTACTGTCACGCTGAAACCAGAGGTGGTCGATGATCCCTGTGCGGTTCCTGTCGCGGTGAACGAGATCGCCGCACCTGATATCGTCACGTCAGCCGCAGAATACGAACATGTCGCCGACATCCCGTTGTAATCGTTCGTCCAGTCACCGAATGCGGTTATGCTGCCGTCAGACATCTTGTCGAACGTCCAGTCCCCGGATCCGCTCGTGTCGATCGTCATCGCCCACTTTTCCGTAGCGGTCACCTCGCTATCGCTGCTAACATTGTCACAACCGTACATTGCAAATATACCAAGTGACAAGACCATAGCCGTCACAAAGGCAAAACTCAAGAAACTCTTTTTCATACAACCCCCCGTCATTGTCCATAGACTTTTTGCAGATATTAACGATGGCGCCGATGGTACCAGCCCCCCTTGCAAAAGTCAAAGAAAATATAACACAGTACGCGCTCATTTTTTTCATGACATGATAGTGTATGCACAAACTCCCCTACAAGAGGGGGATATCCATCATTGATGGTTTTTCAGGAGGGGCTTTGATCTGCTATCAAGATTTTGTTCTGATACTGACACAAAACTCTTGACGTTACCATATCCTGCACCCTAATCAACCTCGGTAATCGTGAACTCATCGGAATTACCACCTATATCGTCATTGTACATCATATACGCTTTCGCGGGCATAACGTGGTAGACGCCCGGTGTCTGCGCGGTGAGCTCGTACTCGAATTTGTACCAGCCATTGTTCCACATCCTGGTGAAGAACACGGCGACTTTCTCGTCCCTGTGGTCGATATTTGACCACCACCAGCTCCTGTTCGCGCCGGTGGATTCGTACGACCGGATCACCTCATCGCAACCAGCCGGTTTCGGGTCTTCTATGATCACGTATTCAAAGCCCTTAGAGCCTTTCACCTTGATAGTGACCTTTATCTCCTCACCGACTCTTAATGTGCCGTCAAATTCTATCCAGTCATCGCCGCTCTTTTTGCGTATCGTCTTCCTGACGCCGATACCGGTGGAGGAGTCGGTCAGCCCCTCCTCGCTGGAGTAGTATCTCAGGAACGTGGAGTAGTA
>JAJRZU010000114.1 GCA_024275075.1 Deltaproteobacteria bacterium
AGGACTCTCACCGAAGCTCCTTTTGGGGAAGGCGATAAATTTTCACTACTATCACAAAAGAGCGCACACCTACCGCAGACAAGAGAACGTGATGAGATCGCGCAACGCGGAGAGAAGCGATATGGTGCGCTGTGAAAACGGTATAAATAAACATCTGCAAGGAGAACAGTAAATTGGAAGCTAAAAAGATAGGTGTCTTATACGTCCTGGGGTTCTTCGGTGAGCTTGGCGAAAAGTGTCACGGTAAGTATCAGCTAAGGATGGATGTCGGCGGCATTACCTGTACGCTCATCGTACCGAATGAGGAGCAGTACGCGAAACTAAAAGAGAGGTACGCGAATTTCCTTTGCGATGACCAGTCTCGCGGCGCAAGCGATATAACGATCGACGTGTTCGAAAGAGGCGGTAAATGGGATATACATTCATTCCCTGAGATAGAGGTGCATTACATCGACAGCAGGCACTACGCGCTTAGGTGGGATTTCTTCTCAGAGTTCGACGCCGCCACCGGTAAGGGACGGTACATCAGCATACCCAACACAAATATCCTGTCGATAGACGCTTTTGTCAGGATATCCTACTCGCTGTTAGCCGTATCTCATGGCGGGTTCCTGATCCATTCGGCGTCCATTGTCCGCAACGGTGGCGGATACCTCTTCTCAGGTGTCTCAGACGCCGGAAAGACAACGGTATCCAGGATATCCCTTGAGGAAGGCAGGGTAAACGACACGAAAGTCCTCACCGATGAGATATCGCTTGTCAAACCCAATGGCGGCGGATATAATGTCTACGGCACACCGTTCTGGGGCGAGCTACAACACGGGCTGCCAGAAAGCAGTGAGCTGAAAGGCGTTATGTTCCTGATAAAAGACGATGATGTTTTTCTAAGTAAATTAGCGAAAAAGGATGCTATCAAGAAGCTTATGTTAAACGTACTTTTCTTCGCGAAAGACAGCGCGTTATCAAAAAAGCTGTTTCAAAACTGCTTCGACGCGATCATGTACTTCGACTGCTTCGATCTGCATTTTTTACCGGATAATTCATTTTGGAGGTGTATAGATGAGCAATATTCTCAATAAATACGTTAGTAAAATCGACAAGATAGCCTATAGGACTATTGTTGACGAGGTGGTGGTCATGACGCCTGATGACAGTATGCTGCATACGCTGAACTCTATCGGGTCTGACATATTCTCCAACATCAACGGGAAGAAGTCTGTCAAGGAGATCTGTGACATAATCTACAAAGATTACGACGCCACCGAGGAGAAAATAGCGAAGGATGTCTCAAAATTCATAAGCGAATTAGTGAAAAAGAACATTCTCAGCCTAAGCTATGCTCCGGTTACCTGATAACATAAAGCGGCTATACAAGAAGGCGCAGAAACACTGCGTACCGATCGAAGCTCTCTTTGAGTTGACACACCGGTGCAACCTTAGGTGCATACACTGCTACATCGACAGTGAAAAGAAGCGTGAACTCAGCACAAACGGGGTCATGCGCGCGCTTGACGTGCTGAGTCAAAACGGTACGATAACTATCATATTCTCCGGCGGCGAGGCGCTTTTGCGGCCGGATATATTCGATATCCTGAAATACGCGAAGAAGACGGGGTTCATATCCACGCTCTTCACCAACGGGACTCTGATCGATAAAAGCAACGTGAAAAGGCTTATCGATACCGGTGTCGCAGCGTTTGAGATAAGCGTCTATTCTGACATAGAAAAAGATCATGACGAGTTCACACAGGTAAAAGGCTCATTCCAGGCGGCGACAGGTGCGGTGAAACTGCTCAAAGCAGGCGGCGCCGATGTCACCATCAAAACCGTATGGAACAAAAGGAACTACCACCGGGCGGACTCATTCCTGCGTCTCGCCAGTGATTTGGGTGTAGAGCTGCGCGGCGCGCCGTACCTCTCTGTCACAAACGACGGCGGGGCAGGCCACCTGAACCTGCGGTGCTCAAAAGAGGAACTGGTGCAATTTTACACACAGGTCTATGAGCGGAGAAAAGACCGCGGCAATGAGATGCGAAAAGAGCTTGAGAAGAAGAAATATGACTACGATTCCTTAAAGGATAAGCGGATTTGCGGAGCATGTGTCATGAAGCTCAAGCTTGACCCGTACGGGGATGTCTACCCGTGCGTCGCGTTCGGCGAAAAGCTCGGGAATATCATCCATGACGATTTCACGGCGTTCTGGAGGGAGAACGAATTCGCGAAGAAGTTCCGGGCGCTTAGGGTTACCGATATCAAAAAGTGTGTCGGTTGCGATGATTACGCGTTCTGCAGAACATGCCCGGCGGACTCCCTGAGAGAGTGCGGTGACATGCTGGCACCAACAGACGAAAAGTGCATCGTCGCGAAAGCACAACGTGAAGCCTTCTATAAAATCATTCTCTGATTGAGACTTAAACCAAATAGAAAAACCGCCTTATTTTAGGTTTTTCTATTTGGCGGCTTCTTTATGAAAGAGAAGGCTTCTCTTCAAAACATGTCACAGCAACGACTAAGCGTAACCGTCATCGCGATGTCCCTTCACGGGAGGGGGGGGAGGGTTGCCAAATAGCATATTTTACGAATTTCTCAAAAAAGCGCTTTTGTAAGTAGCTGATATTACGGGGTAGCGACCAACGGAAGCGTAGGGGCTTAAGCCCCTAAACCGGATTGGGCAACATGCCCTTGAGATACCTTGCGGCTATGCGCTATGTTGTGGGACGTTTAATTTTTCTTTGATTTTTTTTTTTTTTGTGATATAAAAATCTTATATACATTTTAAGGGCATAACGCCCAATAATTGTATGAGTGGCGTAACGCCCGGTAAATGTATGCGTGCTTGCGTACAATACAAGCTTAATTATATAAAATAACAGAACTATTTATAGGAGGTTTTATTATGGCTGTACCTAAGGTGGAAGCTGCAAAGTGTGACGGATGCGGTAACTGTATCGACGTGTGTCCCGCTGATTGCTTTGAAATGCAGGATAACAAGTCTGTGGTAGTCAGGCCGGACGATTGCGTCGAGTGCATGGCGTGTGTGGAGAACTGCCCGACAGAAGCGATAGAATTAGTTTAGAACACTTGTAAAGTTTTTTAATTGCAAAGACCTTTTACTTGCAAAAATATAATATTTGAGTATTGTTATTACTATGGAGAATAATTGTGTATTAAGGGCAATATACAGCCGGCGGAGCGTTCGGGAGTTTAGCGAAGGCGATATTGGTGACGACACCCTTCGCGAGATAATAAAAGCCGGTAGCTACGCCCCTTCCGGGCTGAACAATCAGCCATGGCGGTTTGTTATAATCAGGGATACCGGCCTGAAAAATGACATATCAACGCTTACGCATTATTCGAAGATCGTCGTCGGCGCAAGGGTCTTGATCGCGGTAATGCTTGATTTAAGCGCCGTATATAACAGGGAGAAGGATATTCAGGCGATCGGGGCGTGCACGCAGAACATGCTTTTGGCGATACATTCTCTCGGGCTTGGCGCAGTCTGGCTCGGGGAGATACTCAAGAAGAAGGTAGAGTTCAACGGACTGCTCGAGTTAGAGGATCGCTACGAGCTTATGGCGGTTATCGCTATGGGTCGCAAACCTGATAAGGAGCTGTCGTCTGGCAGGAAGAGTATCGATGAGTTGATCATAAAAGAGGAAGCATAATGTTTCATCTAATTGGGTAGTCTTAAAGCTTAGTGGTTAGGTTTTAATTAAGGTGATTAACAAAAAATTTATCCAAGGACGCATGATGCCTCAGGCAATATATTAGCAGCAATATACATTATTTCGCTCAAATTGAAAACATTGTAAGTTATTGCTTGACTCATTTCATAAAAGAGGAGATTTAAAGGGGTGCTTTGTGAGTAAAACTGACATAAAATTCGGTACTTCGGGCTGGCGGGGAATACTTGCCGACGACTTCACCATCCCTAACGTAAGGCTGGTTGTTCAGGCCATCGCGAATTACATAAAGAGTAGCAAGCTAAGCAGTAAACCGGTGATAGTCGGTTATGACACCCGCTTCATGGGCGGCGGGTTTGCCGAAGAAGCGATAAAAGTGCTTTCTGGCAACAATATTAAGACATTGCTGTGCAACAGGGACACCCCGACACCGGTCATCGCGCATGAGATAATAAGGAAGAAGGCGGCGGGGGGCATAAACTTCACCGCAAGCCATAACCCGTGTAATTATAATGGGATAAAGTTCTCTCCCGAGTGGGGCGGACCCGCTCTTCCAGAGACGACAAAACAGATAGAGAAAGAGATAAAGAGCATAAATGAAGCCGATCTCAAAGTAATGGAATTTGACAAGGCGAAGAGCAAGGGGCTCGTCAAGTCGCTCGACCCGATAAACAGCTATTTTAAGACGCTGAAAGGTAAGCTTGATACTAATATACTCGCGAACTCGAATATATATCTCGCGATCGATACGCTTTACGGCACCGCAACCGGTTATATCGACCGGTTCTTAGGCGAGATCGAAGTCGGTTACGACATAATCCACAATTACAAAGACGCCTACTTTGGGGGAGACTCACCCGAACCGTCTGAAAGACAGCTAAAACCGCTTGTACAGCTCGTGAAAGAGAATGACGATATCCAGCTGGGTATCGCGACAGACGGAGACGCCGATCGTTTCGGGATTGTCGACTTTGACGGCAGTTTCATCGAACCTAACATAATCATTGCGCTTTTGCTTGATTATCTGGTCGAGACGAGGGGCTATAAAGGTGGCGTCGCAAGGAGTGTCGCGACGACGCACCTTATCGACGCAGTCGCAAGGAAGCACAACATCGAGGTCTTTGAGACGCCCGTCGGGTTCAAATACATCGGTGAGCTACTCGCCGAAGACAAGATCGTGATAGGCGGAGAGGAGAGCGCCGGCCTGAGCATCAAAGGGCACGTACCGGAAAAAGACGGCATACTCGCCTGCCTTTTGGTGGCGGAGATGGTCGCGAAGAAGAACTGTCCACTCGCCGTCCTGATACAAAGGCTGTATAAAGAGGTCGGTACGTATCTGACAAAGCGGGTGAATATCAGCCTGACCGAAAAGGAGAAGGAGCGTTTTATCAAGAAGTTAAAGGCGCCCCCGAAGAGTATTGCCGGTGAGAAGATCGTCAGGGTAAATAAAACTGACGGCACGAAACTGATACTCGAAGACGGCAGCTGGCTGCTTATGAGGGCGTCGGGCACAGAACCGGTAATAAGGCTGTATGTGGAGTCGCATACAAAAGTTAAATTGAAGAAACTCGCGAAAGCCGGGGAGGATTATATCTGTAGTAAATAAACCGTTAAGGAGAATAGCGTTTTGATACTAAAGATCTTGGTTGTTGGAGCCTTGCAGGTAAATTGTTATATTATCGGTTGTGAAGCGACAAAGGAAGCTGTAGTGATTGACCCGGGCGATGATGTCGATAAGATATTAGAGACGCTCAACGATAATGAGCTGAAGCTGAAGTATATCATCAATACGCACGCGCACTTTGACCATGTCGGCGGCAACGCCAGGCTCAAGGAGGAGACCGGCGCGAAGATCATCATCCATGAAGATGATAATATCTTATTGGAGAAGCTCACCAGGCAGGCTGACGTATTCGGTTATCAGGTCACCCCGTCACCCCCGGGGGATATCCTTGTAAATGATGGAGATGTAATCGATTTCGGGAAACTCGAGTTAGAGGTGATCCATACGCCGGGTCACAGCCCGGGCGGAATATCACTGAAGACCGACGGGGTAATATTTACCGGCGATACCTTGTTTTACCAGTCTATCGGCAGGACAGATCTGCCGGGCGGCTCGTATGACCACATAATGTACTCTATAAAGAACAAACTGTTTAAATTTGATAACGATACGCAAATCCGCCCCGGGCATGGCAAGGAGACCACGATCGGTGAGGAGCGGAAGTATAGCCCGTTTTTTTAGGCCTGTACGCAGTATTACTCCCCAAACAGAGCGGATATCTTCTTGAAAGTGTTTACGCCGATGAGCTTGTCGGAAACCTGGCAGATATCGTTAGTTACATCGATAACATCGCGCCTTGGTAACCAGTATTTGTTTAATATCGCGGGGTTCACTTCCTGGATAACGCTTCTTATCGCGTATGCGGCGGCAACGATATCATCTAAGAACCCGACAGAGATGAGCATGTCAGGAATCAGGTCAAACGGGTTTATGAAGTACGCGAGCGCGAGACCGATCTTGAATTTCGCTTTCGGGCCTACATGTTTGTCAGAGAGCAGCTTCCAGAGCAGGTAAAAGAAATCCGGAGCCAACAGTAAATATTTTATCCAGACGTTGTTCTTCCCGTTTTTGTTGGCGTATTTCGTGACCCTTTGCCTGAGCTGCCGGTAAAAAGTTGAATTCCTCATTGATATTTCCCCTGAAACAACCGGTGGCTGTCTTTTAAATATAATACCTCGAAAGCGCGTTAAGAGTCAAGTACTCAGTTGTGCCGCTTCCCAGGTCAAGGTAACCGGCGACCCCGATCATCGCGGCATTGTCTGTGCAGAGCGCTTTGGAGGGGATATATACGTTGACGCGCTTTTCTTCCCCGGCTTCGTAAAATCTCTCGCGTAGCCGGCTGTTCGCCGCGACGCCACCGGAGACGACGAGCCCTTTTACGTTATATTTATCGACTGCCTTGAAAGCTTTCGAGACCAGAACGTCAACGACAGCCTCTTGAAATGACGCGGCAATGTCGCTTAAATTCTTTTCGAGGTACTCATTGGTTTCCCCAGTGATATAATTCCTGAAAGATGTCTTCAGCCCGCTGAAGCTGAAATCGAATGTGTTCTTGCTTATCATCGCTCTGGGGAACTTATGGAAGTCCGCCCTGCCGCTCTTTGATAACCTGTCTATTATGATACCGCCAGGGTAGCCAAGCCCGACGATCTTTGAGGCATTGTCAAAAGCCTCACCAGCCGCGTCGTCTCTCGTCGCCCCTAATAATGTGATATCATTGTGATCTTTTACGAGGTAAAGCGCCGTATGACCGCCAGACACCAAAAGAGATATGAACGGGTAGGGTACATCGTTTTCGATCATCGCCGCGAAGATATGCCCCTTCAGGTGATTCACCGCCACCAGCGGGATGTTCTTGCTGTAAGCTATCGATTTCGCGTATGATATCCCGACAAGCAGCGACCCGATAAGACCAGGGCCTTTTGTCACGGCAACAGCGGTGATGTCATCGAGCGATTTCCCCGCCGCCTTAAGCGCCTCATCGACAACAAAGCCGACCGTCTCGATGTGCCGCCTTGACGCGAGTTCGGGTACGACCCCGCCATACCGCGCGTGTATCTCCACTTGCGAGTCGATTATGTTTGACAGTACTTTGTGCCCGCCGGTAACGACCGCCGCGGCAGTCTCGTCGCATGAAGATTCTATGGCGAGAATTGTGTTTGATTCCGGTTGAGATGAGCTAATGTCTAATGTCCCCTACTTTTTTAATCACTTTAACAAGATTATCAAATTGAATCGGTTTGTGCAAGAACTCCATCGCGCCTAAGTTCATCGCCTCAAGGTATGTCTCCACCTCACCGTAACCGGTTACTATAACGACTTTGACGCCGGGTATAAGCTTCCTTATCTCTCTAAGGAAAGTGAGCCCGTCCATCTTAGGCATCTTGACATCGGTGATAATGATCGATACAGGGTGGTTCCTTAATAATTCCAAAGCTTCAAGACCGTTTGCCGCAGTATAAACTACATAACCCTGCGATGATAATAATTTGGAAAGACCAAGCCGCGCTTCATCTTCGTCATCAACCACTAAGATATTTTGCAAATTTGGTATTGGGTTTAGCATTGTATAAATAACTTTCTCCTTATATTCAAACAGTAACAAGTAACAATGCGTTGTCAAGCCTTGAAAGCAAAAAAAGATGCAACGAAAGACGTCTGCACGGCCCCTAAAAGGCGCTTCTTTTAGTCATTACAAGACCCTTTCGCGCTTTTTAGCAACGGCGAAGCAATATCGCTTTTAGTAATATCAGCAACATATAAGATTGCTTAGTCGTTACCCCCTCGCAACGACAGACTGTGCAGAGGACTTAATGAAATTAAAGCCTGATGACTTTTTTACTTGAAATATTATGCGCAGCGTTCCTTGTATCAATAATGATATTGGAGTTTTTTACAATAAACGGGTAATCAAAGTTTGAGTGGTCGGTCACTATTACGACGCAATCAGCCGATTTTAATCTGTTTTCTGTCAGGCTGACCGATTTCAAGACCTTACCGTTATCCTTCAAGGATGGTACAAACGGATCATGGTAATGTATATTCGCACCCTTCTCTTTCAAGATGTTAATAATATCAAGCGCCGGTGACTCCCGTACGTCCTCGATATCCTTTTTGTAAGATACTCCTAAGATCAGTATGTTAGAGCTGTGTATGCTCTTTCTCTTTCTGTTTAAGGCATTTACGATCTTTGCCACGACAAAATCCGGCATCGAGCTGTTTACCTCTTCGGCTAACTGGATAAATTTCGCGTTATAGTTCAATGTCTTTAACTTCCAGGACAGGTAGTGAGGGTCGATAGGTATGCAGTGACCGCCCAGGCCGGGTCCCGGGTAGAACGGCATAAACCCGAACGGCTTCGTCGCTGCGGCGTTGATTATCTCCCACACATCAAGGTTGAGTTTGTTGCAGATGATCGCTATCTCGTTCACCAGACCGATGTTGACGCTCCTGAACGTATTCTCAAGAAGTTTCACGACCTCCGCCGCCTCGGTAGAGGATACCTCTATGATAGTATTGATGATCTGGGAATATAACAGCTTCGAGAGCTTCGTACAGTTCTTTGTAACGCCACCAATGACTTTGGGCGTGTTTTTCGTCTTGTAGCGCTTGTTACCCGGGTCGACACGCTCCGGGGAGAACGCCAGAAAGAAATCCCGCCCCACTTTCAGCCCGGACTTTTCAAGCTCTGGTTGTATTACTTCGGTAGTGGTGCCAGGATACGTTGTGCTCTCTAATATAACCAACTGCCCCTTCCGTAGATATTTTGATATCTTGACAGATGCGGCGAGTATGTGTGATATGTCAGGGTCTTTAGTCTTCTTCAGCGGGGTCGGGACGCATATAGAGACAGCGTCCACCCTCTTTAGTACGCTGTAATCCGTTGTCGCGGTGAGCCGCTTATTCCTGACGACTTCTTTTAGTTCATCCTCAGACACATCTTTGATGTAAGGTATACCGCTTTTTATCTTCTCCACCTTTTTTTCAAGGAGATCCACCCCAAACACCTTAAAACCGGCATTCGCGAATTCTACGGCGAGGGGCAGCCCGACATAACCCATCCCGATCACTGCGATTACCGCTTCTTTGCTCGTTATCTTCTTAGCTAATTCGTTCATATCCATCCTTATTCCGGTTCTTGAATTATTTACCGATACTCGTCTGAGCCAATATCCACGCCAGCGCCCGGGGTCTCGCGTCACCGTCATTGTCTGTACCGCCGCCGCCGTTAGAACCGAAGTCACAGCCGCTAAGATAAAATGATGTAATACAACCAAAAAACAATTAGATGAAACATTATGTTTCCACTACCTTCATTAATCATCTTTCCGGCAGGCTGGATACCCGCTGAAAACTATCGCCATCTTCAAGGGCATGTTGCCCAATCCGATTCAAGGGGCTTGGCCCCTTCGCCTCCGTTGTCGGCGCCCCCTTTTTCAGGTACTTACAGCGACGGCTTTTTCAAAAATATGAAAAAATCGCGATTTGGCTTAAGTCCCAATATGTAGTGCAGTCTTTATATTATTTTTTTATAGAAAAGTAAAGGACTTTTGTGCCATCATTGATGGTTTTTCAAGAGGGGCTTTGATCTGCTATCAAGGTTTTGGTCTGATACTGACACAAAACTCTTGACGTTACCTGTGTGTGACTTTTTACGTACCTCTAATAAAAAATCATTTTACTTTTATGTGCGAATATTATTAATTGGGATACTAAAGAAGTATTAATATTGTTAGCTGAAGATGTCTAAAAATACTTTAACGATTTTCGGGTCAAGGTGTTTCCCTGAGCTTTCTTTGATTATCTTAATGGCGTCTTTATAGTAAAACGCTCTCCTGTACGGCCTGTCGGTAGTCAAGGCGTCAAACACATCCGCGATCGCCAGAATGCGCGCCAGGTAAGGGATCTCGTCGCCCAATAGACCATCAGGATATCCTGAGCCGTCATAACGCTCCTGGTGACCTCTGATGATCGGACGCGTACCCTGAAGGAAATCGACCCTCTTGATGATGTTCTCCCCGATGACAGAGTGCTGCTTGATAACGCAATACTCCTCAAAAGTGAGCCGCCCGACTTTGTTCAAGATGTTTCCGCTGACACCGATCTTCCCGACATCATGCAGTATAGCGGCGTACTGGATCGTCTTTATCTCAGCGCTTGAGAGGCCTAACTGCTCACCGATCGTAATGGAATATTGAGTGACTCTCTCTGAGTGCCCTAATGTGTAAGGGTCCTTAGCCTCGACAGCATTCGCGAGCGCGGAGATAGTATCGAAATAACTCTTTTGTAAGTGATTGAAAAGCTGGGCGTTATCGATCGCGATCGCGGCCTGGTTAGCCAGTATAAGCAGGAACTCGAAGTTTACTTCTGTGAATTCATCCTTGCGCGGCGCCTTTTCTACGCACATAACGCCCTTTAATTCATCTTTACAGATAATCGGTATGCATAACATCGGCACATTGCAGTCATGCTCTTTTTCCCAGATGAATCTTTTGTCATTCGCGGCGTTTTTCAGTTTAAGCGGCGTCTTGTTTTCGGCAACCCAACCGACAACGCCTTCCCCTAAGAGGAACTTACCATTATGTATGGATTTTTTATTTATCCCCTTTGAGTTTTTCAGGACAAGCTCTTGTGAACCCGGCTTGTAGAAAAACAGGGAACATTTTTCCGCATCAAGTTCTCTGACCGCGGAAGCAACAATGATATCAAGCATTTCATTAACAGTATAGGCAGAGTTCACCGTCTTGCTTATTTCATTTAAAGCTGATAAATGTTTTATTTGAAAGCTTTCCGCCCCCATATCTTTTGTTTCATCGGACTGTTTCACTGCTGCCTCTTACTCCCTTTTTACTGTTAACAGGCGCGCCTGTTTTTTTTTGCGGGTTAATTCCCCGTAGCTTGCTACGAGATTTAAACTCGTTACCACATCAGCTTGCTGCGGGGTAGTTCATATGATTTGCTTTAACTCTTTTATTTTTTTTACGCCGCTCTTTTTTTTGTTGTCA
>JAJRZU010000115.1 GCA_024275075.1 Deltaproteobacteria bacterium
GAGGTCACCACCCTTATCATACCGACACTAAACGATGATCTTGAGGAGTTACGGGGGCTTGCCCGTGCGATTAGCGAGATCGGGGTGGAGATACCTTGGCACCTGAGCGCGTTCCACCCCGCCTATAAGATGTCACACATCCCCCAAACGCCGCTCGCTCTGCTGACCGTAGCCAAAGAGATCGGGGAGGCGGAGCGCCTGCGCTATATTTATCTGGGTAACGTGCTGACCAGTAACGGTGAGAATACATACTGCCACCAGTGCGGCGCCCTGCTCATCAAGCGGAGCGGTTACCGGATCGACGAGTATAACATCAAAGATTCAAAGTGCTGCAAATGTGAGATAAAGATAGACGGGCTTGCTTTGTAAGGGCAAAGACCTTGTATCTTTTACAGAAAGCTCTTTTGTGGTGGTTCTTTGAATTCCTGGTTAAAGTGCAGATAAGCTGATTTTGTCGCGACTCGGCCGCGCTGTGTCCGGTGCACAAAGCCCTGCTGTATGAGGTATGGTTCATAAAGGTCCTCGATGGTGCCTTTATCCTCACCGATAGCGGCGGCAAGGGTCTCCACGCCGACGGGGCCGCCCCCGAATTTATCGATTATGATCATCAAAAGTTCCCTGTCCATCCTGTCGAAACCGGCATGGTCAACTTCGAGCATGTTCAAAGCGTCGTCAGCTATCTCTTTATTGATAACGCCGTCACCCTTCACCTCGGCAAAATCCCTTATGCGACGCAGCAGTCTGTTCGCGATCCTCGGTGTCCCACGCGACCTTTTCGCTATCTCAAACGCGGCGTCTTTTTGCATCGATATGTT
This sequence comes from Deltaproteobacteria bacterium, assembly GCA_024275075.1. Taxonomy (GTDB): domain Bacteria; phylum Desulfobacterota; class JAJRXV01; order JAJRXV01; family JAJRXV01; genus JAJRZU01. Next base: position 816 of record JAJRZU010000115.1, read on the forward strand.
CAGTATCTTAGAGGATCGGATGACGATCTGCTCGAGGTGCTCTGGTGGGTAGAAATTAAGCCGGATGATGACCCCGAACCGGTCGCGCAGTGGCGCCGTCAGGAGCCCGGTACGCGTAGTCGCACCAATCAAGGTGAATTTCGGCAGGTCGATCTTCATCGATTTCGCCATTGGACCCTGCCCGATAATGATATCTAATTGATAATCCTCCATCGCGGGATAGAGTATCTCCTCGACGGTATGGTTAAGCCTGTGGATCTCGTCGATGAAAAGGACATCCTTGTCCTGAAGGTTGGTCAGGATAGCCGCGAGGTCGCCCGCCTTCTCTATGACAGGCCCTGAGGTCGTTTTGATGTTAGTGTTAAGTTCGTTGGCGATGATGTACGCAAGGGTAGTCTTACCAAGACCCGGGGGGCCATAAAAGAGCGAGTGGTCAAGCGTCTCACCCCGATTCTTCGCCGCCTGTATGAATATAGCAAGGTTCTCCTTCGCCCTTGACTGCCCGATGTAATCCTTCAGGTATTTCGGGCGGAGCGACGTCTCAACTGAGAGATCGTCATCACTTGCCGCCGGCGATATCATTCTGTCCATATTATTTTATCCATTACGTCTGCATTAAAACGTTTAACGCGGTCTTTATCAGATTCTCGATACTTTTCTCCTGCTTACATTCTCTTAACGCGATGATGATGGCATTATCGGCAACGCTTCTTTTGTAGCCAAGGTTGATGAGCGCGGATAGCACGTCGTCATAAACGTCAGTCTTCGCACATGTTGCAACCTGCCCAGCCCCTTCACCAATGCCCTTTAAATGTTTCAGCTTATCTTTCAATTCAAGCGCCATCCGCTGCGCCGTCTTCTTACCGATACCCGGTACGGATGTGAGTGTGTGGATGTCCTGAAGCTCGATCGCGGTGATAAGATCGTTCGGGTCTATCCCTGACAGGATATTCAGCGCGAGGCGAGGCCCAATACCAGAGATGCTGATGAGTTTCAGGAATACCTCCTTCTCTAATATGGAAGAGAAGCCGTACAGTATGATCGAATCCTCCCTCGCATACAAGAAGATATCCAGCGATATGACCTCCCCCTCATCAGGGAGGTTATAGTAAGTCGAAAGAGGTACAAAAATCTGGTACCCGACCCCATTGACATCCATAATCAGGTATTCTACGGATTTATGCGCGAGTTTACCGGTAAGTTTCGCTATCATCTCTGGTCAACTCCTGCTGCATCGACGAGCCTCTTGAAATCGACTGAGTTTGCGTGACATATAGCCGCCGCGAGAGCGTCAGATGTATCTAAACTGGCTATATCCTTTATATTAAGTATCATCTTCACCATAGATTGTACCTGCTCCTTTGGTGCCATGCCATAACCCGCCACCGCCTGCTTTATCTCAGTCGGGGTATATTCGCAGGCCTTGATACCCGCATTCGCAACGGCAACCATGACCACCCCTCTCGCGTGCCCGAGCTTCAGCGCGCTCTTTACATTCTTGCAGTAAAATATGTTCTCGATGGAACACTCATCAGGTGAAAACTCTTTGATTACTTTAGTTAATCCATCATAAATAGCCTTCAGGCGCGCGGGGAAATCCCGCTTTGTATCAGTTTTGATAACGCCGCTCGCTATGTGGCTTAAATGATTTCCATCCTTGTTTATGATACCATAACCGGTGTAGCTACTGCCCGGGTCCACACCTATAATTACCATCAGCGTATACTCAAGTAGAGATTATTCATGTTATGGTTATACACTGAGCCTCTCCATCTCATCGTCAGCTATATCAAAATTCGCGTACACGTTCTGTATGTCGTCAGAATCCTCTAACCTGTCCATCAGCTTTAACATCTGCTCCGCTTTTTTACCCTCTAATTTCACGGTGTTCTGGGGAATCATCGTGATCTCGGCTGACTCGAACTTAACGCCCTTCGCGTCCAACGCTTCCTTGACATTATCGAATTCCGACGGGTCTGTGTAGATGGCGAACACGTCACCTTCATCCTGAACGTCGTCAGCGCCGGCATCTAACGCCAACTCCATCAGCTCATCCTCTGTTATCGATGACTTGTCAACTGTCATGTACCCCTTATTATCAAACAACCACGAGACGCACCCGGTCTCCCCAAGGTTACCGTTATGCTTGGTGAACGTGTGCCTGACCTCGGCAACTGCTCTGTTCTTGTTATCAGTGAGGATGCTTACCATGACGGCAACACCACCGGGGCCGTAACCTTCATACGTCATCTCCTCATAATTGACGCCCTCGAGCTCACCGGTACCCCTTTTTATCGCGCGCGCTATGTTATCCTTGGGCATGTTCTGGGCTTTCGCGGTGTTTACCGCTGTACGCAGCCGTGTGTTTGTGCCCACGTCCCCGCCGCCCATCCTCGCGGCTACCGATATCTCCTTGATTATCCTTGAAAATATCTTACCGCGCTTCGCGTCTACGGCGCCTTTTTTATGCTTTATCGAGCTCCATTTATTATGTCCTGACAAGTCAGTCACCTCCTCTTACGGGATAAAATCGATACTTAAAATCTATATTTGATGTTATAATAATATACAACTTTTTTCAAGTAATTTTATGGACATGTTGCCCAATTCAATTTAAGGGGATCTGCCCCTTCGCCTCCGTTGTCGGCACACCTATTTACTTGCGTATGCGTTGATGAATTTTTCGACCGCTTTGAAGGCTCTGTCGTTGTCATCGAGGTCAAGGACGGATGCCTTGCTAAGTTCGATCTCTAAGACGTTATCGCTCATGGGCACCTCCGCCGCGAGCTTTAGCCCGTATTTTTCAATCTCGTCATAAACTCTCTGGTCAAGGCCTTTGTCAGGCACCCTGTTCACCAGAAGGAGCGTTTTTGTCACGTTCAGTTTCAGCTCTTTGGCGAGGTCTCTTAATCGTTTCGCGGCCAATACGCCCCTTATATTCGGGTCTGAGACGATGAGCAGGATGTCCGGGTAGTGCGTTGTGTGTCGACTCATGTGCTCCATACCGGCTTCGTTGTCGATCACTACGTAGCTGTAGTTATCGGCAAGCATATCGACGTACTTTTTTGTCAGGGTGTTCGCGAAGCAGTAGCAGCCCGAGCCCTCAGGCCTGCCCATCACAATGAGATCGTATCCGTCCGCCTCAATGAGCGCTTCTTGCACCCGGTACTCGATGTAAGCGTCCTTCGTCATACCTTCAGGGACGGTAAGTATCTCCTCCCTTACCTGACCGATAGTATCGACCGCTTCGATCGCGAGCACCTCGTTCAGGTTGGCGTTCGCGTCGGCGTCTACCGCAAGGACACTCCCCTTATTATTCTTTAAGATACTCTTCATAACCAGTCCGGCTACGGTAGTCTTACCCGTTCCGCCCTTACCGGCGAGCGCAATGTTGAATCCCAATTAAATCTCATTTGTTTTTTTCACCACAGAGGGCACAGAGTAGACACAGAGAACACAGAGTTTTATTTTTTTTAAAGATTTTTCTCCATGGACTCTGTGGTTTATTTCACAGCTCCTCTTATTTCACGTTATTTTGTTTGTTCTTTTCCCACAGCCCTTCGAGCCGCTTCATCGTCTTTTTGAAAGTTGACAGGTCTGTGTGCGGCAGGAACATAGCCGATATATATTCATCCATAAACATCTTGTTATTGCTAAGCTCGATGTTCGTCATCATCCTCGCTACCCTTGACGCCTCTGTAAGCATGTTTCGTGACAGCGATACGAGCCGCGCGCCAAGCAGCGAACCGTTCCCGATTAAAGTGAATTTTTTGGTGTCTATCTCTGGTAAGAGCCCTATATTTATACCGCGCTCTACATCGATATAGTGCCCGAAACCACCGGCTATGATGAATTTGTCAACATCGCGGAATGTCAGGCCGACGTTGTTCAGGAGCACCACGCACCAGGAATATATAGCCGCTTTCGTGCGGATAAGGTTCTCGATATCCACCTCGTTGATGGTGATGTCACTGCTTAGCTGACTCTCGTCCGCCCACGCCAATACGTATTCGTACCCGCTGTCACCCTCGCGTACGCGCGGGGTATCGATCTCGGGGTAGAACTTCCCGTTCTGGTCGATCGGCCCGACCTCGAGCAGCTCGGCAACAACGTCTATCATGGCGGAACCGCAGATACCCTTCGGCTTGACGTTCCCGATAACGAGTATCATCGGTTCATATTCACCTGGTGAGATTCGTATCTGCTCTATCGCACCCTTTGTCGCGCGCATCCCATACTTGACGCCGCCGCCCTCAAACGCGGGGCCGGCGGAACATGAGGTCGTGACCAGCCAGTCCTTGTTACCAAGCACCATCTCGCCGTTCGTACCGATATCGATGTAAAGCGTCAGCTCATCCCGCAGGAACATCCCTGAACCTAACACGCCGGATGTTATGTCGCCCCCGACGTAGCTTGAGATGACCGGGAAAGTATACAGATAGGCGCTGTTCTGGATATCGATACCAAGCGACGCGGCGCGGACAGGCGGCAGGAAGTTCGCCACAGGGATATATGGGGCTTCCCTGATATACTTCGGGTCGAGCCCGAGCAATATCTGCGTCATCGTGGTGTTACCCGCGGCGACCAGGTGGGTAACGTTCTCCTTATCGATACCGCTCTGGTCAAGCAGTTCTCTGATAATGGAATTTATGGTGTGCACGATCCTTTGTTGCAGGGTCTCGAGCCCGTCCTTCTTCTGGGAATATATGATCCTGGTGATGACGTCCTCACCATAGCTAATCTGCGAGTTATAATCCGAGCTTTCGGCGATCGGTATCCCCTCGCAAACGTTCAGTATCTCACAGTAGACAGAGGTGGTGCCGACATCGATCACGATAGAGTAGTTCTTGTCGGTTGTGTCGCCGGGCTGGATATTTATCAGCTTAGAGCCTCTGCTGGTCAGGACGATGGTCGCCGTCACCTTCCAGTCGGCTTCCCGCAGGATCTTTGACATCTTCTTGATCACTGCAAAATCGGTGGACGGCAGATCGATCTCGTAGCGCTTCTTCAGAGCAAGCGACAGTCTGTCTAAATCACTCATGTTATTGTCAGGTGACGGCTTGGTCAGCTCTATATACAGCTTGACCACAACAGAGTCCGTCTTACACTTGGGTACAAGTTTATTAAGCTCCTCGGTCTCAAGGATGAAGCTTGTGCTCTTTTTTGGTTTCCTTTGCAGCACGGATTTGTCAAGCAGCGACTCGACAGGTATGCTGACGCTGAGGTCGCTCACGACAGAACTGATACACGCGAGCCTGTTACCTTCATCGAGATCCTCTTTGGATAATTTTTCGGTGATCTGGCTGATCACCTCACCAGAATCGATCTTGACCACGCATTTGCCGCATGTACCGGCGCCGCCGCATGACGCGTTTATATGCACGCCGGCCGCCATAGCCGCGCGCAGAAGGTTCTCCCCCTCCCTCACTTTTACCGTCTTGTTCTCAGGATAAAAAGTTACCTGCAATTTCTTCTTTTGTTTCATATTACCCTTCCTGCAAAATTTCCAGCGCTTTTTGGTGCTTTTTTGCAAGCTCATCCTTACCCAGCTGCTTATAGATGAAGACCATGTTCTCCCTGACATCCGCGATGAAAGGATTGATCTTCAGGCTCTCTTGAAAGTACTCAAGCCCTTTTTCATAATCCTCCTTCGCCATGTATACCATACCGAACCGGTAATAAGTGGTGACATAGTTCGGGTACAGCTCCTTTGACTCGCCTAATATCTCCAGCGCTTTGCCATAATCGCTTAGCAACATGTACGAGAAGGATAACTTGCTTAACGCGACGACGGAGAAAGGGTCTTCGTCATACGCCTTTATATACTCGAAATTCGCCGCCTTGTACCTGCCCCTGTCCCGCAAAAGGTTACCAAGCGTTATAAATTCCTTCAGCTCCCTGGAGTGGTGGTCTTTCAGCTCCTCACTCTCGATAGCCTCGTCAGAAAGACCCTCGCTCGCTTTTAGTTTGACGTCCATGCCCGTCACCGTCATACCGGGTATCTCCTTTAAACCCTTGGCTAACATGGCGCTCTTCCATTGTTCCTGGAACTCGTCTAACGTTACGCCAAAGACCTTCTGGATCGACTGCTTGTCATTTGAGCCATCCGCCATGAGCTTTAAAATATCCTTGACAACATTACTCCCCTTCAACTTCACCATATACTCGATCATAGTGTTGACCTCGGCAAAAGCCAGCTGAACGTCCTCGCCCGACTCCAGCTTCGCCATCGAAGGGTGCATCTCCTCTAATGTGACTAAAGTCTCACTCTTGAGCCTGCGGGAGAGCACATTTTCCGAGGAGGGCGTCATTGCGCCATATACGTCAGAATCGTACCTGTCCTCTAAGTACTTCGCGGCGCCCTCGTGGAACCATATCGGCGCCTTGCCGCGGCTGACGTGATATACGAGATAGTGGGTATATTCATGGGCAAGCGTCCGCTGCCACCTGTACCCCCGCAGCAGTACCCGTGGGGAGGTTATCATGAGCCGGTTGAATTTGCAAAGAGCGATCGTGCCAGAGGTCTCGATATCCTCTTTGGTGAGGGTCGATACCGCGGTGAAACTCTTCACCGACGGGTATATCTCCACCATAACCTTTGTCTTGGGGAAGTAACCGAGCTCGGCGCCGATGTTCTTGTAAGCGCCCTCTAACGCGTTGAGAGCGCCCTCCACCAGAACCTCGTCCCTGCCCGGCAGGTATGAGATCACAAAATGCTCACTCTCTTTCCTGACAAACCCCTTCGTCTGCTTATAAGTCTCTTTTATTATACCGTATATATTTCTTCCGTCAGGGTTATTCTCGTCGATATATTTAAGGGCTTCCTCGTACCTGCCGCTGTAAAAGAGAGCAAGGCACATCAAGAACCTGTTGTTTCTGCTGTCAGGCTCCTCGCTGATGAGTTTCTCCGCCAGCTCCAGCGCCTCGTCGATCCTCCATTCATTGATGTATATCTGCCCGGTGAAGGAACCGAAATAATCGCTTACATGATAATCCTCTGCGGCGTAAGCGTTCGCGGCGATCGCTATTACAAGAAACAGCAAAAGTTTAGCGAATAAGTTCTTCATAATATTTTTTGACCTTATCTTCATAATCTTTCGGGTATTTCTCCTTCATCCCTCTTAGTATATCTTCCCTGAACTCTTTTGGTACTTTATAGTCCTCCGCGGATGGGATATTCACGTCATCGACGTTGACGCCCCTGCCCCTGTTAGAGCGCTGCCTGCCCTTGTCCGGCTTGTTGCCCTGAGGCATACCGCCCATCTGCATACCGCTGCCGGGCATACCCGGCGAACCCTGCGCCTGCATACCCTCCATCATCTCCTTGAGCTGCTGCAGCCGCCCCTTCGCGGCGCCTAAGCCTGAAAGCGCCTCACCCTGCGCCTGCTGCGACGAGGAACCCTTACCAGACTGCATCGCTTCTTTTGATTCACCCATACCTTTACCTGCGCCGTCCAGCGCCTCCCCCATCTGCTTGTCAGCAAGAAGCGGGTTTTTCTTTGCCTTCCCCTGAAGCCCCTTTTGAAACTCACCCAGTTCGCCCTGAAGCTCCCCTTGCTTTTCAGCCATCGCTTTGAGCTTCGCCTTGGCACCTTCAGAGAGGAACTCGTCAGAACCACTCTTAAACTCCTTGAAGGCTTCTAATAACTGCTCCTCTTTCTCTTGAGCCTCACCTGTATTCTCCTTTACACTCTCCAGAGAATCTTTCTTCTTCATCCTCTCTTTAAAATCCTCATCGTCAAAACGCTCACTAAACTCCTTCGTCTGCTGCAAGATATCATCCGCGAGCTTTTCAGCCTGATTGAAGTCATTTTCCAACATCCTTGGCATCTCCCGCAGCATCTTTTGGACCCTGTCAGCTTTCTTTAAACCCTCATCATTTAACGACGGCATCCTGAACCCGCCATGGAAGCCCGGGGGCGGTTGCGCCGCCATATCTTCTTTGGTCATCTTCTTCGGGTTGTTTCTAAGCTGGTTCTTTACTGCCTGCATCTTCATCTGTATCTCTTTTATCAGTTTCTTCTGCTTTTCTATGAAGTCGGCGATCTTTTTATCCAGCTCGTCCACACGCTTCTCCCGCGCGGATTCGTTTATCTTCTTTGTCTCTTGCATAAGCTCCTGCTCTTTGTCTTGAAACTCATCTAACTTATCGATAGCTTAATCTAACTCCGCCATTATATCCGTCGATTCGTTCTGCTCAAACTCCTGCGCGGAATTCTCAAACGAAGACATCATTTTGTTCATTGAGTTCAAAAGCTCCGTGGCAAGCTCTAAAGCTTTCTCTATGTCATTCGCGTCAAGGCTCTCTTTCAACTGCTCTATAAGGCTCATATCCTCTTTTATATCCATGTCCTTCATAGAATCGCTGTTTACAAACTCATCGGGCAGCGTCTGCGGGAACTTCGACAGCTTTTCCATCATGCTGTTAAAGATATCCTTCATCTCGTCTAACAGCTCATTGAGCTGCTCCCGCGCCTCGGAGAGATCACTACTCTCTTTTAGCTGCTCGAGCATATCTATGAGCGACTGCTGGGTGTCGAGCATATTCTCACCCTCTTGCATGAGCTCGTACATCTGCATCTTCTTGCGCTCATTATCAAGAAAGATGATGTCCTTCTCAGCTTCGGCTATCTCCTTCTCCTTCAGGCTCAATAGAGCGGCGACATCCACGGGTAACGCACCCGCCTGATAACCCTCTGACGTAAGCGCCTTTAAGATAGTATCCTTTTTATCGTAGAGGTCGCTTAGGTTCAGCTTCATATTATTCAGCGGTATGGAGTTTATATCCTCCTCTAACTCCTCATACTTGATAGCATTGATGATCTCGCTCAAAAGTGCGATGAGATCAGAGGCCTGCGAGTTCATCCTCTCCTGGTTAGCGCTGACCAGATTGACCGAACCTAAATCGATATCCACGAGCGACTTCTCAAAATGGTCACCTAATAATTCAATAAAGGTCTCAAAGAGCCGCTCCTTCATGCGGGCGACCTCGCGGCGGATCTTCTCCTTGCTGTAAACGTCTATGTAACGCTCGTTCGAGACCGACTTCTTCGGGCCGGAGATAGTATCGTTGTCATACGTCTCGAGGTACACCTTGAGAGTCTCCCCGGGCGTCAGCCTCAACTGGCTCAGGCTGTACGTGTACTCACCGGTGTACTCGGTCACGTTCTTCGACGACCGGTACACGTTGATCGATTTGGTATCGTTGTCACGCTCGATGACAAGGTTTATCTCGGTGACGCCAAAATCATCGCCCGCCTCGTAGGCTACCGTAATATCATCATTTTCATCAACGGTAAAATCCTCTTTCGGTTCGATTAGCTTAATGAACGGGAACTCGTCCTCATCCACGACGATCTGGTACATAGTGTGGTCATAATCCTCAGGGTATTCCACCCCCTCGAACTCCATGTGGTAGACGCCCGTCTCGATAGCTGTGTACTCGAACCGCAAGTCCACCCCGCCTGACACCGTCGCCACGACCTTCTGACTGTCATTGATAATTATATTGACACCTGTAAGCGGCCGGTCGGATTTCGCCGTTACTGTGACATTAGTCCCCTTCATGCAGACAATATCGCCGTTTGAACCGGTGACCGTCTTCTCCTTTAGCCACGTATATTCCGGGAAGTTGTACACTATCACAAAGTCACCGATCTCGGGCAGGTTCAGCCGCTCCCGCTCGACCTCATCTAACGTCATAACGTCATCGCTGTCTAAGAATCTGTAAGGATAGAGGAATTTCGTATACGTATCCTTTAAAAAGTCAGGGTTGGTGAAAAACGACGCGAGCGCCACAGTCACCAAGAGGGCGGATATGACGAGGTTCCTCTTCACACTCTGTGCGCTGACGGCGTCCTTTACCGATACGGCTACCATCTTCTTTGTCGCGTCATCTATCGTCAGGTCGATGAAACCCTTGCGGAACCCGTACTTTTGCACCTGCTCCATGCTCAGCGCGCCCAACTGCACGGCGTTTATGATAAGGTTGTTTATGCCCGGAGTCACCCGTTCGAGCAGAAGGGCGAAATAATCATCCTGTTTCCGCTTTGTTATCGGGGAGATAAGGTATCTGACCACGACGAACAGCGCGCAGCCTGCTGTGACCGTCAGGAACAGATTCCTGTATAGATCGTACTTGAACAAAAAAGGCGTCAGGATGAAGAATACCGCGGTCAGGGCGGCAATTATAAACAGGACATTCACAAGAGAATTCAACAGGTTTATAAGGTAGTATCTCTTTTTTGTCTCAGATATTTTTTTTAGGATTATATTAATATTACTGCTCATCATTATACGCGAAATCAAATATTTAGCTCATGTTCCTTATTTAACATTAATCAGCAGCTTTGTCAAGGATATGTGGCAACAAAGTAATAATGTCAGTGTTAACATTGACAGAAAATTATTGACGTTACACAGCCGTCAAGATGGTTTCCATGGTGTGGAGAGCGTCATTGTTTTGATATGTCCTACAGCGATTCCCTTACCGCTCCTTCAGGGGGCAGCTTCCCCTTACATCGTCCAGGAACCCGTCAGCTTTATCATGTTACCGCAGCAAGTCAGGTCATTCTCTAATAATAAATTTCTCCGCGAATATCGTTAAAAGGCCGCCTAACATGAAGTACCCGAAGATCACCTCGAGCGAGACAAGTAGCTGGGCGGATAGGTTAAGCGGTGCAACGTCCCCGAATCCGAGCGTAGTGAATGTGACAATGCTGAAATACAGTGGCGTGAACCAGTTGAATGCGGAATTTACCAAAAGGATAGGTAAAACGCCAGAGGTGTGAGCCTGGAGACCGCTGTTGAAATCAGCCGGCGGCGTACCGTGCCCTAATGAGAAGAGGAAAGCGAATGTCAGCACGACAATACACGCGGTCATGAGCCAGCGGAAAATCGAGTTGCCATAGTCGCAGGTCACCCGCCATAAAGGCGCCCAGACATGCTTGTTTATCTTACTCTTTTTAATGAAATCATGGATAAACTGCTGTTTGATGATAAATCTTTTCAGCTCCCTGTTGTTCGCCCAATTGATATAATTGGTGTTGACGCCCAGAAAGGTCGTCTGTTTATTATAATGCCCGAACCGGTAGTATTTCTCCCCCCTTTTTTTCGAGATCGTGATAGGGGAATACTTGTATGAGCTTAATTTGACATAGTTTAAGTTCGAGTGGTCCATGTTCAAAAAGCACAGGTTAGCGTTGTAGATATTTGAATCCATGAGGTTGCACCAGCGCATGTCAGCCCACTCAAGACGCGCGCCGCTGAGCAGCACCCTGTTTAAGTTCGACCACCTGACATCCGCTCGCTCCAGATTCGCGCCACGCAGATCCGCCCCGACCATGTTCACCCTGCTTAGCAGAGTATGCTCTAAATTCGCGCCGCACAGCTTCGCGCCCTGCAGGTTCGCACCTCTAAAATCAGCGCCGCTAAAATTGATGTACCTCAGATTCGCGTTAGTCAGGTCAGATGCCTTAAGGTTCGCGCCCTTCAGGTTATAATCGACGAAATTTTGTCCATCTTTGGCTTTCTCCTTTAAGAATGTCCCGACATTGAAGTTGTATTTCTTAAGCTCTTTGTCTAATTCAGGGAACCGTTTCCTGTAGTCGCGAATGGAATATTCGTCCTTCGGCACATCTTTATGCCAAAAACATAAGCCGTCCTCAAGCTCGGGCTCCTCACAAGTAAATTTGTGCTTACTGTTTTTATAGCTACATTTTTTCCTGACTGATTCCTCCATACAAACCCGCAGCTCCATCTTATGGATTATATTATCTTACTAACACATCTTACCTAACGGCGCACCGCCAATGAGATGGGCATGTAAATGGAATACTTCCTGCCCGCCATCTGAATTACAATTAATGATGAGCCTGAACCCGCTCTTGTCGATATTGAACTTCTTCGCGATCTCATTTGCGGCAAAGAGCAGGCCGGCGGCAAGTTTCGCGTCTTCATCAGTCATGCCAAGAATGTTTTCGATATGCTTTTTGCTCACCAGTAAAATATGAACAGGCGCCAGGGGGTTAATATCATGGAACGCTATCAGGTCGTCATCTTCATAGACTATTTTAGAGACTATTTCCTTATCAACGATTTTACAAAAAATACAACCTTTCATACCCCCCCCTTTTTCATGATGCGAAAAATGTGGGGAGAGCCGCAAAGCAGCAACCCTCCCCGTATTTTTACCTGATTACCAATTAGCTTAATGCAGCGTCACACCCCGCGGAGTTGTCCTGCCCCGGCGAATCCTTTGAATCACCCTGCGGGAACAAGCTTCCGCAAGCTAAAGCTGTCTGCTCAAATACCTCTTCTGATTCAACTACAGGTTCAATATATTCCTTCTTCATATTTTCACCTCCTTTCTAAGTTGCTGTACAACCTTTTTTCTTAAACGCGCCTTTGTGCAGGCATCATTTGATTTTGAAAACAGGTCGCCGCCCTCTAACTGCGTGATGCCAGGGCACCTGAAGCAGTAACTGAAATCCTCGCAATCCTTACAAACATCGACATCTTTTCTCTTTAAATTACGTAGCTTGTGTAAAAAGCCATTCCCTGACCAGATATCCTTGAAACTATCATCTTTCAGGTTCCCCAGCTCGTTTTGCATCAGGACACAGGGGAATACGCTACCAGCGGGGTTTATTCTGAATAAAGAGATGCCAGCGGAACACAGGTGCTTCCCGCCTCGCTGCTCGGCTACCTTGTTCTCATCCTTGTATGTACGGTTATAAAAGTCATCAAAATCGATGATATTCCCGTATTCGCTCGTTAAATACTCCCTGACCTTTTCTTCCGTCTCCTGACACGACATCTGGTAGCGGTTACCATCTGAGCCAGGGGGGATCACCGTCAAAGAGGATGAAAGCGGCACGCCAAGGCTCTTCGCGAGCGCCTTTATCTCCTTGTGATAAGGGATGCTGTGCTTTGTCCACGTGCACTTCAGCCTGACAGGCACCTTCGCCTCCTTACACTTCTTCACACTCTTGATTGTCTTGTCGAAAGACCCGTTTGACCCGGTGAAGCTGTCATTCGTACCGGCATCCTTACCGTGGATGCTGATCGATATGAAGATACCAGACAGCTTTTGGAATAGAGCGATCGCTTCATCGGTAATATGGGTACCGTTGGTAAAGAGCCGCACGATGAACCCTTTTTTGCGGGCATACTTAACGATGTCCAGCAGATCTTTTCGCAGGAACGGCTCACCACCGGTAAGCGTCAGGAACATCGTACCGGCATCGGCAATGCTCTCTAATATACAGGTGATCTCATCATAAGAGAGCTCTTTGGAAACTGGCGGGTTGTAGCAGTACTCACACTTCAGGTTGCACCGGTAAGTCAGCTCAAAGACGCAGGAAAACGGGATATGCCTGCTCATCACTTTATTATTTAGTCTTTTTAGAAGTTCCACTTACCAACCCTGATATTGTTAATGAACTTCCTCACGGCAAGCCGCGGGAATTCAAACCCACAGATAGAAACCATC
>JAJRZU010000116.1 GCA_024275075.1 Deltaproteobacteria bacterium
AATAAAAACCCGTCTCTGCGGTAGCATCTGCGCTCAGGCGGGTTTCTTATTTTCCTAAGTAATAATCGCTTGACAACCTCTTTTTAAGTTGTTAAACTCGTATGTGACTGACCGGTCAGTCCGGTGCGCTGGGGCGGCAAAACCGCCGTCTTGATGCTTTTACTCGTATTATGAGAGTGTTGCCAAATAACGATTTTTTCATATTTTCGCAAAAGTCGTCGCTGTAAGCGCCTGAAAAAATGGGGGGCGACCAGCGGGAAGCGAAGGGGTAATTTCTTTACAGTACAAATTCCTTATATTGTATTGGGCAACATGCCCTTGAAAAGCATGGCTTTGGTAGTAAAATATTACAAGGTACGGATTTAAGGCGATGAAAAAAGACGCGGGTATGACAACCAGGAAAAAAATACTTATCGCCGCCCAGTAGGTTTTTTCTGATAACGGTTTCCACAAAACGCTGGTAGAGGACATCGCGAAGAGCGCCGAGCTTGGTAAGGGTACTATATACCGGTACTTCAAGAACAAGCGGGAGCTTTTTCAGTCGCTGATCACCGAGAATGTCGATGAGTTGAAGGATGCGGTGATAAGTGCGGTCAGCAGGCACGAGGATGCTGTCGAAAGAGCGAAGGCGGGGATAAGGACGTACCTGGAATTCTTCAAGCGGCATAGAAAGCTCTTTTTGATTCTTATCTTAGAGCAGGGCGAGATCGGTCATGACGGCAAGAAGAAGTGTTGCGAGAGATATATGAGTCATATCGAGCAGATGCAGGTTTTTATGGCAGAGGGCGTAAAGGCGGGGGTCTTTAAGAAGATAGACCCGGGCACCCTGAGTTATGGTGTTTTGGGTATGCTGAACTATATCATCTTCAAGTGGTTGATGAGCAACGCGGAATATGACATAGTTCAGGATATCGATACTTTTTACGATATGATTTTCAACGGTATATTATTAAAAGAGGAATAGTTTTTACAAGGAATAAAAATGAGACTTATAAAGATCATGGTCATGACGTTTTTTATCTGCACCGCTTTTCTTACCGGTGCGATTGCCGGTAATCCTATGACGCTGTCAGAATGCCTGGATATCGCTATCGCGAACAACAGCAAGCTGACCTTATCGAATTATTCTTTACAGGATGCCGATCTGAAAAGGAAGGAAGCGCTCACGCAGTTCCTCCCGAAATTGTCGGCGAAGGCGACATACTTGCGGTACGATTCCCTGCCGACGATAGATATACCGCCTATGGGTTCTATCCCGTTCGGTTCCCGTGACAATTTGAGCTTCTCGCTGGAGTTGACCCAACCGGTATTTACCGGCGGCAGAATAATGAGCGCGTACAATATCGCGAAGGAGGCGTATAGCACGGCTAAGTATTCCAGCGAGGTAAGCAGGAAGGATATCGTAAAAGAGGTTACCGTGAATTATTTTAATGTACTTAAAGCGAAGAAATTCGTTGAGATAGCCAAGAGCTCAAAGGAGCTTATCGGTTCACACTTATCGAACGTCGAGAATTTCTTTGAAGTGGGGTCTGTCCCCAAAAATGATGTCTTATCAGCGAAGGTATCCCATTCAAACGCCCAGATATTCCTGATAAAGGCGCGAAATGGGTATGAGCTGGCAAAAAGCGCGTTGAACTACTCATTGAACAAGGACGTAAACGATGAGGTTATCCTTGCCGAGGTAGGTGAGGGCGCCATATCTGACAATGTGGTGTTAGAGGACTGTTTTGACAAAGCGCTCAGTAATAGAGAGGAGCTGAAGATAATAAACAACGCGAAGAGTATCAATGAATCGCTGATCGATATTCAAAGGAGCGCGTACTATCCGCAACTCTACCTGATCGGTAGTTATAACAAGACCGGTGACGAGGAGTTTGACGAGGAGAATTTTACAGGTGTTTTGTCTATGGAGCTTGAGATATTCAGTTGGGGCGGCACTTCATATAAGGTGGAGAGCTCCAAGCTCGAGCTCAAGAAGGTCTATGAGAATGAGGCGGTCATCAAGAGGTCTATCAGGCTCGAGGTCAAGGCGGCGTACCTTATGCTCAGGCAGGCGCGGGAAGAGGTGAACTCGGCGAAGCAGGCGGTCGAGCAGGCGAAGGAGAATTACCGGATAAACGAGGAGAAATTCAACGTCAACGCGGCGACGAGCACGGAAGTCTTGGATGCGCAGAACCTGCTTTTGACGTCAAAGATAAATTACTTCCAGGCGCTCTACGATGTTTATATCGCGGATATCAACCTGAAACGAGCAACCGGTGAGATCGACTATTAATTTTATTTATATAAGGATATGATATGAAAAGACAAAATGAACATTTATTTAGATTACTTCTATTGTTTGCGCTGGTTATCCCGCTGACCGGTACAGCCATAAATGCCGACGCCGCCGATAAACCAGAGACAAAGAAGGTGGAGTACATCGTACCGGTGCGCACCACACCGGCCAAGGTCGCGAAGATGAGGGCGGCGTTAAAGTTCAACGGTACGGTATATTCGATGAACAGCACAAATGTCAGCGCTAAGATAGGCGGGCAGGTCACGAAAATATATTTTGACGAGGGTGACAAGGTCACTTCTGGTGATGTGCTCCTGACGATAGACGATGAGCAGCTGGCGATCCGCTTGAAGCAGGCTCAGGCGGGAGTCACCGCGG
>JAJRZU010000011.1 GCA_024275075.1 Deltaproteobacteria bacterium
ATATGGGGGAAATACACATCTCGGATCTGATAATCCGAATCAAAATTAATAAGTAAAGATCCGTTGCTTACCGGAATGTCTTTAGGCATAAGTTTCCTTTTGACGATGGCGTTAAGATTGTCGTTTCTAACTCATTGTTTTTGTTTAACAGACCCGCCCGTTTTTTTTCTGCGGGGAATTTCATTATCACACTGTTATCAATGATCCGCTGATACAGCTCTGAATACTTTTGAGCCATACTTATTATAGAAAAATTATTCTGGACATGTCTCCGGCATACACAAGGATCGATACTATCGATATGCTTTACCGCTTCAATCATAGCTCCGAGTGAGTTCACTGCGAATCCCGTTTCCCCGTCGATCACAATTTCAGGGACAGAACCTTTGTTGAATGCCAGGATCGGTGTACCGCACGCCATTGACTCAATCATTACAAGTCCAAATGGTTCGCCCCATTGTATAGGGAATAAAGTTGCCCGTGCATGCAAATACCATAATTTCTTTTGCTCTCTATTGATCTCGCCGATATAGATGATCTGTTTGTCACTCTCCAGTATCGGTTTCATTACCTTTTCGTAATAGTCATCATCAGCCGGATGCTTGCCTGCGTCAACACACAGGTCAATTGAATCCTTTAAACCTTTGAAAAATGCTTTGTCTATAAATTTGTTCTGGACATTACCAGCTATGATTAGTTTCGAACCTGTTTTTTTCGCTACTTCTATCGCTTTATCCTGCCCTTTGACTTTAGTTATCCTACCGATAGTGAATAGATAGCTCTCTTTGCAGGGCTCATTTTTGGACGGGTAATTATCCAAATCAACGCCGTGGTGGATAACGTTCATTAAATTCCCCAAGCCATGATGTTCTTTTTTTTGATATTCGCTTATCGGGGCAAAATAGACTTCATTAGAGGGTGGCAATGCTTCACTCCACCGCTTGAAAGGTAGATAAGCTCCGGCAGGAACATGAAGCGTCATAACGATTGGAACAGGGCTGTTTAATAATTCCTCATAAATATACTTAACCATTCCTGCGTCATGCAAGTGGATAACGTCAATGTCACCCATCTTTGCCCTTTCCAATGCCATAAGAAGGTGCCGTTTCATGTTTTTACGCTGTTGTGGGGTATCTTCGCTCCAATATGCACTGAAGCTTTTTTCTACAGTAACATATTTTTCCCCGGTAACCATTGAATCGCCTGAACAGGCAACGATCGAGCGGTGATCTAAACAATGAAGCCCTTTATCGATATTATAAATGACTGTCTCAATAGGACCGTAACCGATGTCCGGCCTGATCGGCCTGTTAAGAGTAGCTACTTGCAATACTGTTATCTTTGAAATGTCTCTTGCTTGCATTTTTGCTTTATCTCCCATCTTATTCATCTGATTGTTCCTCAATCAACTTCTGCACCTTTTCCCACTCAGTAAAACCTGTTTCTTTTGCCTTTCTCAAAAGTTTACCTACCGCTGGTTGCTCTTTCAACAATTCCTCTGCTGCGGGAGAAATCTTCTCCGCTAAAACTAAAAGTTTATCCACATCATATGCCAGCTCTTTTGCGATCTGTACTATAATCTGCGCAGAAGGTATTCTGTTCTTGTTCTCGATATCATGCAGATATGAAGGAGAAATAGAGCTCCCGTCACCCTTCTTTATCTTCGCAGCTAACTGTCTGAGGCTCAATCTTTTCCCGCCCCGTAGATGTCTTAATGCCGTAGCGAAACTCTCGAACTCTTTTTTCATATTTTACCCTTTTGTTCACTGTTAGCGTACAGTAAATATACTGCCTTGTCAATTTTTTATGTATATTACCACCATCACTGCTGTCCGGTTAAACATAATGGTTTGCATTGATTCTGCTTTTAAAACATATAGTTAGGTTGCTTTAGCAGCGTTATTGATTTCAAATGCCATCGAAAAAAATGTTACGCTAAATCAATAAGCCAGGTAGGATGGGTTTCTGCGTAGCAAAACCCATCAATAAAGGAGATATAATTAAGCGCGTAGCCGGGAGGTTGCGCTGTAAATGAACTACCCCGCAGCAGAGCTGCGAGGAATTCTTTTGATTAAACCTTATCGCAGGCTGAGCTACAGATTCTTAAACGCAAAATCCTTGTCCACTATGGAATGCGCGAACCCGTCTACCTCGATGTATGGGTAGATGAAGAAGTTAAGCTTCTCACCGGACTGCGGCGGTATCAACGTAATGTCGCGACCTGCGGCCAGCTCGACCCGGTTCTCGCATACGCGCCCGAAAAAGTACTCCTTTTTCACCAAGGTACCGTCCTGCTTCGCCGCGGAGATGTCAACGGGTACCCAGCCGGCTGTTTTGTCATAGAATTCCGCCCAGCAATGATAGCCGCCCACTTCCCCTGCTGACTTATCCGCAGCTATAGGGAACCCGATCTTGAATCGCGCCGGTATCCCTGCCGCCCGGGCTAATGAGATGAACAGCGAATGGAAGTCCGTGCAGTTGCCCTTGCTCGCGTCACACGCGTACTCCGTGTCGCCCCTGCCCCAACCGGTGCCGCTCTTGTCATACGCCATCTTATTATAAACGTACTCGTAGATTGCCCGTGCCTTATCGATCACGGCGCTTTTACCTTCCGTCAAACCCATGGATATATCTTTTATCCGGTCGCTTATCGTTACAAGGCGGCTCGGCTTAAGGTAGATATCAAGAGCCTGTTCCTTTGCCCCGCCCGAAGCGCCCGCCAAAGCGTCCTTCTCTTTACGGTGCACCTTATAGCTGATAGTAACCGGTATCGTAGCCGCGCCCTCGGTGATAACCTTCGCGTAAAGCATCTTGTTGTTATATACCGGCTCCGTACCGATAGAAAAATTCGCGTCAGTATCGATATCGATATAACTGATCTTCTGATAATCCGTACTCTGCGGGATCGGTACCCAGAAAGCTACCTCCTTTGACCCCTTTGGAATATCCTTGATAATAAATGAATAAGTGAACTCAAAGTCCCTTGTCGCCGGCGGAACCGCCAGAGCGCCACTTGCGGTGAACGCTAATAAAGCAAATGCAATGATAAATCTTTTCAACTTCTTTCCTCCTGATACTTTCTATTAAATACTTTCGGTGAAACGCTTCCTGTGATTATATTTGTAATTTACAAATAAGCTTCCCAGAGCGGGCATTTTAATTTAATCATAGCGGCATGTCAAGAAAAAAACAGGGAAACGCGCGAATTGAGCGAGCGGGTCAACGCGGTCACCGAAACGCCGCGGCTAATCTCCTTGTGTTATCCGGTTGCCGCACTGTCACATGCATCATATCAAACCGCTCCATAAGCGGTATCGCGTATTTACGCGACGTATTTGTCATCTCCTTGAACCTGCCCGCGTCGATGGAGTCATGCCCATTCAGATACTCCACAAGCTCGTTCTGCAAACTGTTAAATGTATCGATATGCAGGTAATAACCGTCACTTATCTTGATGAGTATCTTCTCCCTCACCAGCACATCGATGGTATCTCGCACATGAGTGGGTTTATACGCCGTCAACATGCTCTTCAGCCCCTGCAGGAACGGCGGGGTCAGGCCGCTTTTAATGAATATGCCGCACAGCTCCTCCTTCAGCTCCTTCGCAAAACCGGTTACATCACTCTCATGATCCTTCAACATGACAAGCTCGGCGCTGACCGTCACCTCACCGGCATCCACCAGTGACTTCAACGCATATTCATACAGCTTCAACGGAGCGAATCCGCACACCCGGCTTTTCAGCTCCTCCTTCACCATACCGGCTTTCGCGGGGTTGTTCTTATGAAAATCATTCAGCGCCGACAGCGCCATTTTTTCTGTTTCACCAAAACTCTCCTTGCTGACAAAGCTCTTCGCGCCGCGGTCAAATTGAATGATAACTCCGGCGGAAAGCGGTTTTGCGAGCGTTTTGAAGAGCAGCTTCTCCTTGATGTTAAGGATAAGGGAAAGTTCACGCAGGCTGATTCCGTTTGTCGCGGCTCTCCTTATGAATATCTCCGCACGAGCCGCCGCGTCAGAATCCTTTATCGATGCTAACTCCGCTATCAGAGCCGCCCTACCCTTCCGCGGCGCCGGTTTCGCGTGTGGGTTCAATATTGTCCCGCCACCGATAGTCTGAATCTTAGACGTACCCAAGAGGATAAACTTATCATCCACGACGCATGGCAAGGGTTTGTCCAGCAGCAGGCGGGCATAACCCTCCTCTCCGGGCTTGATCTGAGCGCCGGTATATAACAGCGCCTTCGCCATCGCACGGGTAGTGAGCGTCAGGAACCGCAGAGTCGAGCGGTTCTTTATCGTGATATTCTCCGCGCTTACATTGGTGAGGTGCACATCGACGGCAGATGAGGCGGTAAACGTATCCTTTTTCACCAGAAGCTCGCCGCGTATCGATTCATCCTTCTCAAACGACGCGAGGTTCACGGCGACGCGGCTACCGGCAAAAGCTGTCTCCACCTTCATACCATGCTGCTGGAGGCTGCGGATCTTCGCGCTCTCACCGCCGGGCAAAAGCTCCACGATATCACCGGTACTAAGCTCACCGGAGATGAGCGTACCGGTTACGACCGTACCAAAGCCCTTCATCGTGAAGACGCGGTCTACAGGCAGCCGCGGCAGACCGGTTATCTCGCGCTCGCCCACCTTCTTCGCGGTATCCATGATAACGCTCTTGAGCTCGTCGATGCCGTCGTTCGTCGCAGCCGATACCCGTACCACCGGTGCGCCGCCCAAAAAAGTACCGGCGGTGAACTTCGTGATATCTTCAGTGACAAGCTCTAACCAGTCCTGATCGACAAGATCACACTTGGTAAGCGCGACGAACCCGTGCCTGATACCAAGAAGGCGGCATATCTCAAGATGCTCCCTCGTCTGCGGCATAACACCGTCGTCCGCGGCAATCACCAGCATCACCATATCGATACCTGCGGCGCCAGAGATCATCGCCTTGATGAACTTCTCATGACCGGGCACATCTACGATGGAGATATCATCGCCGCTGTCCGTGGTCATACCGCAAAAGCCAAGAACGATCGTAATCCCACGCTCCTTCTCCTCGCGAAGGCGGTCTGTGTCGTGACCGGTGAGCGCCTTGACCAGCGATGTCTTACCGTGGTCGATGTGACCGGCGGTGCCCATTACTATTCTTCTCATAATATCACAGTATCCTTTCTTTATATAGGCTACCAGATACCGCCATTTTTTACAAACAAAATTGGCGCCACACGTTGGCGAATGGGGGATTTGTTTACAGTGCAAATTCCCTTTATTGCATTGGGGAACATCCCCATAATTGGTGACGGCAGGAGTTTTGTGTCAATTTCAGTGTAAAATCACCGGCATAAAACAAAAACGCCCCATAAAAACCATCAGGGTGGTTAATTGGGTTGTCAATTGCGATAAATTTTGTTAATATCTTAAAAAATCAAGGTGTAAGAGGTGTATTTGTTATGTGGGATTATACGGAGAAGGTGAAGGATCATTTTTTAAACCCGAGGAATGTCGGGGAGATAGCCGACGCCGACGGTGTCGGTGAGGTCGGTTCGCTCGCCTGCGGTGACGCGCTTAAGCTGATGTTCAAGCTTGACGAGCAGGAGAAGATCAAGGACGCGAAGTTCCAGACTTTTGGCTGCGCGAGCGCGATCGCGTCGTCATCCGCGTTGACGGAGATAATAAAGGGTATGACGTTGGATGAGGCGGCGCGTGTGACGAACAGGGATATCGCCGATTTTTTAGGCGGCCTGCCGCAGGAGAAGATGCATTGTAGCGTCATGGGCAGGGAGGCGTTGGAGGCGGCTATCGCCAACTATCG
This sequence comes from Deltaproteobacteria bacterium, assembly GCA_024275075.1. Taxonomy (GTDB): domain Bacteria; phylum Desulfobacterota; class JAJRXV01; order JAJRXV01; family JAJRXV01; genus JAJRZU01. The sequence continues at coordinate 5,813 of JAJRZU010000011.1, forward strand.
CGGCATCGTGCCCGAGAAGAAGCTGGAGCTTGAGGGCGAGATAGTCTGCACATGTTTCGGTGTTACAGACGTCGAGATAAAGCGTGTGATCAAAGAGAACGATCTCAAGTCGGTGGATGACATCACGAACTATACGAAAGCGGGTGGAGCGTGCGGCACGTGCAAGGAGGATCTGGCAAAGATCCTTGCCGCCACAATCGGTGAGGTGAAGGAGTCCGCACCCCTCGAGAAGCCGAAGAAGAAGAAGCTCACCAATATCCAGAAGATGCAGATGATCCAGGAGACGATCGAGCGTGATATCCGGCCATCTCTTCGGGCAGACGGCGGCGATATCGAGCTTATCGATATCGATGGTAACAGGGTGATCGTCGCGTTTCGCGGGGTCTGCTCCGCATGCCCGAGCTCCGAGGTGACATTGAAGGAGAATGTCGAGAAGAAGTTAAAGGAATTCGTATCTGATGAAATAATAGTCGAGGAAGAGGCATAGATGGAAAACATGAGTAAAGTTATATACCTGGACAATAATGCAACAACAAAGACCGATGAGGAAGTCTTTAGAGAGATGGAGCCGTATTTTTGCGGCCTTTACGGTAACCCGTCAAGTATGCACACGTTCGGCGGGCAGGTGCGCAGGAAGCTCGACGAGGCGCGGGAGCGTGTCGCGGCTCTTATCGGCGCCGCGAGTCCGTCTGAGATAATCTTCACCAGCTGCGGGTCAGAGAGCGATAACGCCGCTATCATGGGCGTTTTGAAATCCAGCCCGGGCAAGAAGCATATCGTCACGACGAAAGTGGAGCACCCGGCGGTGAGGAACCTGTGTAAGCACCTTGCCAAGAACGGGTACTTTGTCACCGAGCTTGGTGTCGATAAGGACGGTATGCTCGACCTTGACCGGCTGAAAGAGAGCGTGACGGACGATACCGCTATCGTATCGATCATGTACGCGAACAACGAGACCGGTGTCATATTCCCGATCGATGAGATCGCCGCTATCGTGAAGGAGAAGGGGAGCGTGTTCCACACCGATGCCGTGCAGGCGGTAGGTAAGATACCGATAGATATGAAGAGCGCGCAGATCGACCTGCTGTCGCTTTCCGGGCACAAGCTGCACGCACCCAAAGGCGTCGGTGCGCTTTATGTGAAGAAGGGTACGAAGTACAGCCCGTTTATCATCGGCGGTCACCAGGAGCATTCGAGACGGGGCGGCACCGAGAACGTACCATCGATCATCGGGCTTGGTAAGGCGTGCGAGCTCGCCGGTGCGAACATCGAATATGAGAATACGGAAGTGAAACGGATAAGGGACAAGCTCGAGGACAAACTGCTCGAACTCGCACCGAACGCCCGCAGGAACGGCAATAAGGAGAACCGGCTGCCGAACACATCAAACATCAGCTTCGAATACGTCGAAGGGGAGGCGATACTGCTTCTCCTGAACGATCTCGGGGTATGCGCATCCTCGGGCAGCGCGTGCACATCCGGGTCGCTGGAGCCGTCGCACGTTATGCGCGCGATGGGCGTGCCATTCACCGCCGCTCACGGTTCCATACGGTTCAGCCTGAGCCGGTACAGCACCGAAGAAGAGATAGACGTCGTCATACAACGCCTACCGGGGATAATCACTCGGCTACGCGCTATATCACCATTTGGTCGAGGGAAGTAAGCGGGCTGGGCAATCTTGCTGACCACCCTCTGTGGGCTCTGTGATAAAAAAACCTCAGCGCCCTTAGTGGTAAAAGAAACTCCCGGCAAAAAAACAAAAAAAGCTTGACATAAGAATAAATAAATTATAATTATATCATTCGGCTCGCGGCAAGGCGGGTCAAACATAATAAATTTGTTCAGGTGCGCTTTATTGCGCTTAATAGGGAAGAAGGTGCAAAACCTTCACGGTCCCGCCGCTGTAATTGGTACGAAAGCTTGATGTCGCCACTTGGCGTTACTGCCGGGGAAGGCTGAGCGAGTAGGTTAAACCATGAGTCAGAAGACCTGCCTGTACAAGAAGTATCACTCTTTCGCGGAAAAGAGCCGGTACGGGTCAAGGGCCAAGAAACAGGGTGCAGTCCTTACTTTCATTTGAAGGTAAGGGCTTTTTTTTGGCTCAATGTCATGAACCACACAGAACACGGAGAAAAAAGTAGGGTGGACTGTGCCCACCAATAAAAACTCTGTGGTAGAAAGCTCTCTGTGCCCTCTGTGGTTAAAAATATTTTTTTATCATAGGAGGTAAGATGACGTGTCATAATAATGACAGGAGTTACGCGAATAGTGATTCAACCACGATTTACCTGGTGAGGCACGCGCAGTCCGTGGCGAATGAGCGCAAGAGGTACACCGGCTGGCTTGACGTCCCGCTAAGCGATGAGGGTGTCAGGCAGGCCGAGCGCTGCCGTGACTATTTCAAGGATATCAAAATCGATAATGTCTACACGAGCACACTGCAAAGAGCGTATACGACAGCGCAGATTATATTCGATACGACAACTAACATAGTCAGGTTAGATGAGTTTAAAGAGATAAACATCGGTGGGTTTGAGGACAAAACGCACGCTGAGCTGCTTTGCGAATACCCGGATATTTACAGCGGCTGGATCAGCGATCCGGTGATGAGCACACCGCCAGATGGCGAGACCCTGAACGATTTTTACGCCAGAACGATAGGCGGGCTGATCCGCAGCGTTACCGGTAAGAGTGTCGCGATCGTCACTCATGGCGGCGTGATCCGGTGCCTGATCCTCTACGCGCTCAGCATGAGGTTAAACGATATATGGAGGATAAAGGTGGATAACTTATCTGTTTCTAAGATAGAGCTCTCAGGTAACAAAAGAGCGCTGACGCTGCTGAACGATACATGTCACCTAAAAGGCCAGCCAGTGGCTGATTCTTAGGGCGGGCAACATGCCCGTGATGTTTCTTCATTAAAAGAAGGGGTTTATTATGCACCATAAAAAAGACGCGGATATGATTTTGATCACCGGCGGCGCCCGCTCGGGGAAGAGTTCCTTTGCCCTTGGGATGGCAAGGGCGACTGGCGGCGGCGTAACCAAAAGGGCGTTTGTCGCGACCGCGAAAGCAACTGACGATGAGATGATAAAGCGGATAGAAAATCATAAAGCACAGCGTAAAGGTGAATTTGATACGTTTGAGGAGCATGAATATCTTGCGGGGTTGTTAGAATCCATCGCATATATATATGATGTAATATTAATAGATTGCGTAACATTGTTCATAAATAACCTCATGTTTTACGGCAAGGCTGACGAGGAGATTGCAGATCATTTTGACAGTGTTATCAAAATAATAAAAGGGGCGGGCGCGAAAGTTATCATCGTGACTAACGAGGTCGGTCTTGGTATCGTTCCTGACAACCCGCTTGCGAGACGCTTTATCGACCTGCAGGGGAAAGTGAACCAGCAGCTCGCCGCCTCATGTAGCGAGGTGTTCCTGATGACGTCAGGGATACCGGTAAAGATAAAATAAACCACAGAGGGCACAGAGGATAGGCTTAATCACAGATATCACGGAGAAAAACTTTTTGAAACAACAATCTCTGTGTCCTCTGTGAGTACTCTGTGTCTCTGTGGTTAAAAAATATTTTTTCAAATAAGAGGGCATAATGCCCAATAATTGTGCGCATACTCTAAGGGAATCATGAATATCGTTATTCAAAAAAGTAACTAATTATTATAACAACTATTATGGGAGAACAGATGGAATTTATAAGAGAAATAGTCAGTCAGATCAAAGGGGTAAGTGAAGATATAAGGGGAGATGTCCAGTCGCGCCTTAATAATCTCACGAAGCCGTTAGGGAGTCTTGGCAAGTTAGAGGATACCGCGAAGAGAGTTGCGTGTGCGCTCAATGACCCGAAAGCTGTTGTGCGCGGGAAGGCCGTTATAGTGTTCGCGTCGGATCACGGTATCACTGCCGAGGGCGTCAGCCTGTACCCGAAGGACGTGACAGCGCAGATGGTGTACAATTTCCTTTCTGGTGGCGCCGGTATAAACGTCCTTGCGCGCCACGTGGGAGCGGACGTGTTTATCGTGGATATCGGTGTCGATACCGATTTCGTGGACTCACCTGGTCTGTTGAACCGAAAGATAAGCAAGGGCACGAATAATATGCTGCTTGAGCCGGCGATGAGCGCAAAGGAGGCCGCATCCGCCATCAAAGCCGGTTATGACATAGCGGCTGATCTCATCAGCGAGGGCTATAACGTTATCGGGCTCGGTGAGATGGGTATCGGGAACACTACCGCCGCGAGCGCGGTCACGGCTGCGATAACCGGTCTGCCGCCGATGGATGTCACCGGTCGCGGCACCGGTATCGATGACGCTTCGCTACAACATAAAGCCGGTATAATCGAAAATGTCCTGCACCTGCACCGCCCTGTAGCAAATGACGGACTGGATCTCCTGCAAAAGGTCGGCGGCTTTGAGCTGGGCGGGATAGCCGGCGCCGTGCTCGCATGCGCCGCGGGAGGCGCCGTTGCGGTAATAGACGGCTTCATATCGACGGCGGGCGCGGCGATCGCGTATCTCATCGCACCAGAGTCCGGGGATTATATGATACCCTCCCATAATTCCGTCGAGGTCGGGCATAACAAACTGCTCGAATTTATGGGGCTGCTCCCCGTGCTGGATCTGGGGCTACGCTTAGGTGAAGGCACCGGCGCCGCTCTGTGCATGAACATAATAGAAGCATCATCGAAAATACTTAATGAAATGGCGACCTTCGAAAGCGCTGGCGTCTCAGAGGCTGAAAAATAAATGGGTATCTTAGGCGCTCTTAGCTTCCTCACTGTGATAAGGACAGGCAGTAGCGGGCGAATATATGACGGAAAAGAGGTCGCCGCATGGGGGCGCTGCTTCTTCTTTGTCGGCCTCCTTATCGGTGCGGCGGCCGGCGGCATAGACTACCTGCTGATGCAAAAGTTCGGCACACTGACAAGCAGCGTTTTTTGCGTGATGTTCATAGTGATCATCACCGGCGGCCTTCATATAGACGGGGTCGCGGACACTTTCGACGCGGCGTTCTCGATGAAAAGCGTGAAAGGGAAGCTCGCGATAATGAAACAAAGCTCTATCGGGGCGTTCGGCGCGGTCGCGGTCATCTTTGTGATAATCCTTAAGGTCACGCTCCTTGCGGAGATCACCGGTGCGGAGAGGTTCAAAGCGATCCTGATATTCCCGGCGATCAGCAGGGTCGCCCTGTTAGCGCCGGCATATATTTTCGATTATCCGAAAGATGCCGGTAAGGGCGCCGGGTTCGTAAAGAACATGACAGTCTCCATACTGCTGTTCGGAGTTATAACCGCCGCGGCGGTATTATATATCATCACAGGAAAGGAGGGCTTGGCATTACTATTATCAGCGATATTATTCAGCGCGCTTATCGCTTATATGTTCAGCAAAAAGATTTTTAACAAGAAAAAATTGGGCATCACCGGTGATGTCCTTGGCTGTATAAATGAATTGACGGAAATATTCGTATTATTTTGCATAAGTATACAGTAAAAGATTTCTGCGCGGCTTAAAACACTCCCTCTTTTGATGCGAGGAAGCCGAGCTATTCACAGTAATCCCCCGATGATTAAGCATCAGGGCATTCTGTAAAAATTAAAAACAGGCGAGCCAAATTAAGAAACAGGCGAACCTGAAAAAAAGGAGGAGTAATGAAAAAAATAGTTACATTTTGTAGTTTAATAGTATTGTTCACGGCTCTTGGCGTATTTGCTGACGAGTTGCCGGTGCTTGACCTTGATACTGTCGTAGTCACCGCAACCCGCTACGAGAAGCTCCTGAAGGATCTCCCGCAAAGCGTAACGGTGATCGATGAGGAAGAAGTGGAGAAGAGCATGGCGAACACGCTGCCGGAATTATTGAATGATGTTACCGGTTTGCAGTTGCAAAATTACGGTTCCATAGGTGCGCAGACCTCTGTCTCGATGCGCGGTATGACATCTTCGCAGGTGCTTATACTGATCGACGGCAGACCGGTAAACAAGTTCCAGGACGGCCTCGTTGACCTAAGCTCGATACCGGTGGACAATATCGCGTCGATAGAGATCGTACGCGGCGCGGCTTCCTCGCTCTACGGCTCGAGCGCGATGGGCGGCGTCATCAATATCATCACTAAAAAGGAGACGCCGAACAAGGTAGACGTATCTTACGGTACGTTTGAGACATACCGCACCAATATCGCGGTATCTGACAAAGCGGACGAGCTTGTATACACGCTTACCGCTTCTTATGACGTGTCAGAGGGCGACAGGGAAAACAGCGGGTACTACGCGGCGAACGTGAACATTTACACCGGTAAAAAGCTCTCTGAATCGGTCAATGTCGATGTTCGGGCGGGCTGGTCAGATTCCACGCTTGGTATCCCGGGCATGGCCTCATACACAAGGGAGGATGACAAGCAGAGTATCGAAAAGAATTTTGTCGATATGGAGATCGCCCTGCCCGCTGGCGTGACCCTGAAAGGTTACAGCGGTTACGATGTCATGGATGTTGACTGGGAGGACTGGATGGGTGAGATTAACCGCTCTACGCATAAGTACAGGGAGAGCGCCGCGGAGCTTACGGTATCGCGCGATCTGGCTGAGAGCAACCACGCCGTTATCGGTGTCGAGTACCACGATTATCAGGCGAAGAGCACCAATACCGGTAGCCACTCGATGCAGCTTATCTCGGGTTTCGGGCAGGATGAGGTCAAGATCGCGGACGCGGCGGTGATAACCATCGGCGGTCGGTACGACTCATACAGGGATATAGACCCGGAATTCTCACCTTCCGCCGCTCTGCTCGTGTACCTGCCGGGTGATACCGCGCTTAGGTTAAGCGCTGGTAAGTCGTTTCGCGTACCGACATTCAATGACCTGTACTGGGATGACCCGTACATGTCAGGTAACCCGGAGCTGAAGCCCGAGACAGGTACATCTTATGACGCGGGGATAGATACCCGTATCGCAAAGAACCTCTGGGTGCGTATCGGCGGTTTTTATAACGATGTGAAGGATATGATTATCTGGGCGCCGGTGGATCCGAACGATATATACTCCCCCTGGACGCTTTATAATATGAGTAGCGCGCGGATAAAAGGCGTCGAGACTGAGCTTAGGGTGAAGTTCCTTGAGTACGCCGAGCTCGATGTCGGTTATACCGCTTTGGATACGGAGAATAAGGAGACGGGCAGCGATGTCATCTACAAGCCGGACAATAAGGTCGATGCGAAACTTGGCGTTACGCTCGACAAGACATACTGCTCGCTATCACTTCAGCATATCGGTAAGCGCTACCATAACGACCCGGACAGCACCGGTACGAGGCTGCGTCTGGACCCGTACACCATTTACGGCGCGCAAGTATCGCACCAGATCACAAAAACCGCGAAGCTCTATATAAAAGGCGAGAACCTTTTTGATAAAGAGTACGCGTTCTTTCAGGAGTACCCGATGCCCGGCGCGGCCTTCTATGGCGGCCTGAAGCTCACGTTCTAAGCAGGACACAAACCCGCGGGAGGGCGCACGCTACAGTTCACCCTCCCGCATCTTTACCTTTTATGAGTGGGACAATAAGTTATTATGGTCTTACTAACCCGATCATGATCGCGTGTAGTGAGATTACTATGACGACGAAGATTGTACGCGCCATTTTTGGTGAGAGTAGCGGGAAACTGTAATCGATGCTCTGTTTTTCACATGCTGACAGGCAGTCACCGCAGAGTGTACAGGTGTATGCCGGTTTTTTGCGCTCGATGTCTGAGGCCGACAGCGCGTCGTATTTGCAAAGCGGCGTGCAATCGCCGCACGAGTCGCATGTATCGTCGATGCGTACCCGAAACGGATTCAGTTTACCGGCGACTGTGGCGATTGCGCCGACCGGGCAGTAACCGGTACAATATGTCATCACACCGGTTTTACGTGACAAGAAGAGTATCACACCGACGCCGCCGAGACCGAAAATGCTTGCCAGACATGCCGCGTAGGAGGTTTTTGCGCCTAAGTAACGTAATAAGACAGCTGCGAGGATAATTATGGCGAGGATACCGAAGCGTACACTGTTGCGCCATTTTGGCATACTGTCCGGCGTCTTCTTGTTACATGCCGCGAGATTGTCAACCGCACCGAAATAACAGAGGAAACTGCACCACGCGGGTCCTGTCAAAATGAGCGAAGCCGCGAAGAGCGCCAGCAGTATCAGCCCGCCATTGTTGAATATCGGTTCCGCTACTATCAACAAAGGTACTGGAATTGTAAGGGCGCCACTTTGTAAAAAGCTGCTAAGCCCGAAGAGCCCGAGAACTAATTGCAGGAAGAACAACACCGAGAGGAAGAGCCATATTCTGCGGCGCAAGTACTGTGAGACGAGAATATTCGGCATAAAGTCCGCGAGTAATCCCGCGTATATTGCGAGCCAGAACGCTTCGATAAAGCTGGCGCCGAACAAAAAACGTTCAAATAAAAAAACTTTAAGTTTCACATCGATAACAGCTATGTACGATAACGTGATAAAAGTCAGAAAGAACGCGATAGTCCCGGGTAGCGCCGCGTTCGCGTTCGCGGAGTACCTCTCCTTCATCTTCTTTGTTTTAAACAATAGCGACGAACACGCTGTGAATAGCGCGATTCCTGAGAGGATGATAAGCATCCTTGTTGCCGATTCGCCTGCTGCCTGCCTCCCTATCCAGATACCGTATGCAGTTGAGAGCCAGTCCAAACCCATAAAAAAGAGCAGAATCGAAAAGACTTTGACAATCCATTTTCTTTTGATCAGCAAGGCTAAGGGAGCCGAAACACACATTAGCGCCAGGCCGGGAATTTGAAAGCGGAGGAAATGAGCGCCCATCAGAAGGAATGAAAGGAATATCGGGATCAATCTATACATTAACTACCTATTAACGAATATTACCAGAAATGTCAAATGAATTTATTCAGGCTTGCCTGTTTCTATGGTTTAATCAAAAGAATTCCTCGCAGCTGAGTTGCGGGGTAGTTCATCTATCCTTCCTCTCCAGCCGGGTCGGGTTGCGTATTTCTAACCCGACGTTAGGTATACGTTTTCCACCCATGCCATGATTACATCATAACATATCCGTCATTTGTTTCATTTGGCGCCACACCAATGTTTTGTCGTCAAAGAACGTCTTTACCGTCGGATTCTCACAGAGGTGCGCTTCGCGGGGTCGCTCCGCTTAATCCGACCTATCAACTAATAAAAACCACTGTCATTCCAGATTACAACCTCGGGAATGACAGTGGTCACCCGGGTTGAGGGGTGTGTAAGTCGTTTGCCGAGACACGCTACCGCTTGTTCCTCATGATGAATTCTGATATGTGCAGCACCTCAACGTCGGTGTCGCGGCGCAAGAGCCCCTCGCGTATCTGCATGATGCACCCGGAGCATGATGTGAGGACGGTCTTCGCGTCACTGCCGATGATGTCGTTCACCTTCCTGTCAAGGATCTTCAGCGACAACTCAGAGAATTTGTAGTTGAATATCCCACCGAAACCGCAGCACGCTTCGGGCTCCTCAAGCTCGACGATCTCGAGGTTCCTCTTACCGGTAAAGATATCCTTTATGACATCACTCTTGTTCAGCCCCTTTGATAGGTGACATGGAGTATGATATGTAACTGTCTGTTTTTCTTGCAGTTTGTATGTGCTGTCCAGCTCGTCGGGATGCTCTCGCAGGTACGCGGCATAATCGACGACCTTATCCGCGAACTTCATGACCTTCTCGCGCACGCGGCTGCTCTCATCCTCAAAGATCATCGGGTAGTACTTCTTCAGCATCAGCGAGCATGATGAACAGAGCACGACGATTTTTTCCGGGCGCGCCCCGTCGAGCACCTGTATGTTCTTCATAACGACCTTCTTCAGCCCGTGCATATCACCGATACCAAGCGCCGGCAGGCAGCAGCACATTTGTTCAGAACATACATTAACATCTTTCCCTATCCTCTTTAATATACTAAGAGAATCGTGCGCTATGCTCGGCTGTATAAAGTTGAATACACAACCGGTGAAGAGCGATATGTGACGCTTGCTGGTGGTGGGCTCACCGAAATCGTGGTCTAAGAAGAACTTGCTCTTCACCTTCGGCAAAAAGCGTGACTTGCTTAGAAACGGAAGGCTGCGCCTCGGCTTCAGGAGGTCCAGTCCTTTGATCTCCTCAAAGAGCAAGGGCTCTAACAAGGCGGCATTCTTCAGGATCAAGGTAAATATGTACGGTGATTTGTACATCAGCTTCGCGACGGTATGAAGCGCGATATCAAAATGCTTCTTCTCGTAGAGTAGCTCGCGGATCTCATACACGATCTTCGTTATCGGTACGTCCTTTGTGCATACCGCTTCGCAGCTCGCGCAACCGATACATTTCGTAAATATCTCTATCAGTTTGCTTGTGAGATCCTGACGCTCTTGCCCGAGCTCCTCGGCCAATGCGGCACGCCCGCGCGGGGAGTACGACTCCTCGCACAGCTCCTTGTATACTGGGCAGACGCTCAGGCATGAGCCGCACTTTACGCATTTTCGCGCTTCCTGCAATAATTCCTTATTGATATCCATTATATAAAGTATCCGTGAAAAAATATTTTGTTCGGGTTCAATATATGGTTCTGGTCGAAGAGATCCTTTATCTTCTTCATCAGCCCGATCTGCACCTTTGACAGCTCCAGTTTCAGATACGGCGCCTTCGTGATACCGACACCATGCTCACCAGAGAGCGTGCCGCCAAGAGCGATCACATTCTCAAACAGTTCCTTCAACGCGGCGTCCGCCCTGCTCACCTCATCGTCATCTGAATCGTCAATCATGATGTTCACGTGGATGTTACCGTCACCGGCATGACCGAACGCAATTATCTTCAGACTGTATTTCGCGGAAAGGTCATTGAACATCCTAACCGCGTCAGGGAGCCTGTCACGCGGGACGACAATGTCCTCGTTGATCTTTTTCGGTGCGATACGCGTTATCGCCGGCGATAGTGCGCGCCTCACGTCCCAGATAGCGTCTTGTTCCTTCTCATCCTTCGCCACAATCACCTTGATCACATTCCGCCTGCCAAGGACTTCCTTTATCAGCTTCACATCATGGTCAAGCCCCCTGCCGTCCACCTCGATGATCAAAAGAGCGCTCGTATGCCCGGGTATGCTCATCGCGCTCCTGCCCGTCTCCCGCTTTATGGTGTCAAAGCTGTCACGGATACATGAGATCGCGGTCTTATCGACAAATTCAAGGGCGGACGGGATTATCTTCTGGTGCATAATCTCGGGCACAGCCTCCGCCGCGTCGTTGACAGACTGGAAATACGCGAGCATCGTCTTCTTGCCGGCAGGTTTTGGCAGGAGCCGCACCCTGATCTTAGTCACGACCGCCAAAGTGCCCTCAGAACCGATGATCAGCTTCGTCAGGTCATACCCGACAACGCCCTTTATCGTCTTCGTACCGGTATCGATTATCTCACCGGTAGGGAGCACGACCTCGAGACCGGTGACGTAATCCTTCGTCACGCCATACTTGACGCCGCGGGGGCCACCGGCGCATTAGGCGACATTCCCACCGATGGTGGATACCTTCATGCTGCCCGGGTCCGGCGGATAGAAGAGCCCGAGCTTCTCTACCGCTCTTTGGAAATCGTGTGTGACTACGCCGGGTTCCACCTCGGCGGTGAAGTTGTTCACGTTGATATCAAGTATCTTGTTCATTTTGGTGAGGACAATGACAACGCCGCCGGAGATGGCGAGAGACCCGCCGGTGAAACCACTGCCGGCGCCGCGTGGGATTACCGGAAATGAGTGTTCATTCGCGAGCTTAAGTATCCTGGATATCTCATTCGCGCTCTTTGGGAAGAGTACGGCGTCAGGGAGATATTTCCTGTTCGTCGCGTCAAAAGAGTAACAGATCCGGTCTTCATCGTCAGTGAGAACGCCACCCCTACCGACGATCTCTCTTAATCTCTTTATTACATGATAATCGAGCATGTTACCTCTTTATTAAATATTATTTAATTATTTTAACAAATTAAGGCATTTTGTCAAACATCTTATACCATATATTTATATATCAAGACTCCTGCACGGCCTTACAATGTCCCCTCCCCCTTGATGGGGGAGGGTTAGGGTGGGGGTGACGTCCCTTGATATTGTTAACGTTTTCACCCACCCCTTTGTCCCCTCCCATCAAGGGAGGGGAGTTTTTTAAGCCGAGCAGAGGTCTTATATTGTAAAAAAAAAAGATTTAAGGATATCAGTAATTTTACCGATGACTTATGTATAGGGTTACCGGCAGGGGATTTTGTAATTTATATTTAGTATATTTTTGCATAGTAAGTTTTTGTATAGTAATGAATATAATGAAAGCGCAATAATAAGTACTAATAATACTTGACAAAAATGCCTGTTATCCATTATACTATATATGGATAGTAGTGGAGACTGAAAATGAAAGTACCTGATAAAAACATACTTGCCGCCGTTGAAAAGAGTCTTGAAAGTACAGGCGGAGTCGGGAAAGCCAAAGAGAACAAACTCGGCGGCTTTTTAGATGTACTTAAGAGTTCGATAGATGAAGCGAACCGGTTGCAGATGGAGGCTGACAAAGCGTCGAATCTTCTGGCAAGCGGTGAGGCGGTCGATATCCACAACACGATGATAGCTGTCCAGAAGGCGGATGTCTCCTTCAGACTCATGATGGAAGTCAGAAACAAGATAGTTGAGGCTTATCATGAGATAATGAGAATGCAAGTATAATAAAACTTAAGGGATGTAAATGGCGGGCTTCGCTGATTTAGGCAATCAGTTAAAAGCGCTGTATGACAATTTTACGATAGGTCAGAAGGTGTCTATCGTAATAATGGTGGTACTTCTTGCAGTAGTTTTTGGCAGCCTTATCTTTTGGGCTGGCAGACCCGAACTGCATGTGCTTTATTCAAAACTCTCACCAGAAGACGCTCAAACTGTTGTCTCAGACATAGAAGGTAAAGTCAAGTACCAGCTGCGTGATAACGGTACGACTATACTTGTACCGAAGGAATCGCTGTACAAGCTTAGACTGGATCTTGCGGCAAAGGGTCTCCCGAAAGGCGGCGTGATCGGTTTTGAGATATTTGACAAGACATCGTTCGGGGTCACTGATTTCGCTCAAAGGGTTAATTTCAAGCGTGCGATAGAGGGCGAGCTCACGCGAACTATCATGCAGCTTAACGCCGTTGATTCCGCAAAGGTGATGATAGCGATACCCGAAAAACGGCTATTTGAATCTGACAAAGCAGAACCTACAGCGTCGATCGTATTAGGTGTGCGTACAAGCGCAGCGCTTTCCAAAAGCCAGGTACAGGGCATAGTATATCTCGTCGCGAGCAGTGTCGAGAACCTGCAGCCCGGGTATATAACTGTCATCGATATAAGCGGCAACATACTTTACAAAGGCATGGCGGATTCTGAGGCGGAACTCGCGAGCACACAAAATGACTTCAAGAGGAACTATGAGACCAGTCTCGAGGAGAAGATAAAGGCTATGGTCGAAAAAGTCGTCGGGGTCAACAAGGTCGTCGCGATGGTCACCGCCGAATTCGATTTCAGTGTGGTAAATAAGACCGAAGAGCTGTTCGACCCGGAAAAAGCGGTTATCGTCAGCGAGCAAAGGAGCACTGACACCTCTGACAGTAAAAGCGCGTCGCCCTCGGGAGTACCGGGCGTGAGAGGGAACGTGCCGCCGACAACAGCTACCGGCGGCGGGGAAGGCGGAAGCACCAAGTCAAAGAAGACTACAGAGACCATCAACTATGAGGTAAGCAAGGTCGTAAAGAGTACAAAAGAAGCCGTCGGTGAGTTGGTGAAGCAGTCTATCTCTTTGATAGTCGATGGCAAGTATAAGGAAGTCGCGGATGAGACCGCCACAGAAGGCGGCGATAAGAACGCGGCGGCCAAGACAAAATTAGAGTATATCCCGCGCACTGATGAGGAGTTAGAAAAGATAACTGCGCTTGTAAAGAGTGCGGTAGGTTATAATGACGCGCGCGGTGATCAGATAGAGATAGAAAACATGCGCTTTACGAAGGCGGAAGTGGACGTGGCGCAGGCCGGTGTCTTTACTGAAAGTGGTAAGGGCGTCTGGGACTATGTCAGCAAATACGCTCCTTCGGTCGTGATGTTGATTTTAATATTCCTGTTTGTGCTAAGACCGATGATGAAGTGGATGACACACATACCGAAAGTAGCGCTACCTGAGGGTGAAGTTGCCGGTGCGGCTGGCATGGGCGGGGAAGAGGCTCTGAAAAGAGCTACCAGGATGGCAGAGGATATTGAAAGCAAAATGGAGCGTGAAGTCCATGAGCTTGAAGCTGAAATAGCCGGTGAGTCAACAATGCCCGAGGGCGCGAAGAGGAAGCAGGCGATCAAGGGCAGGTTGTCGCGTATGGCTGATAAGGACCCTGAATCTGTCTCGTCGCTCCTGAAAACATGGATGCATGAGGATTAAGGAACTGGTAGGAAAAAATGGCTGAAAGAAAGATTTCCGGCGCGAAAAAAGCCGCGGTGCTCATGATAGCGCTTGGCGACGATATCGCGTCTAAATTATTGAGCTTTTTAACTGAGGAGGAGATCCAGGATCTTACAAGGGAGATCTCCATGATGCGTGAGGTGAAGCCTGAGGTATCGACTGACGTTTTAGAAGAGTTCCACCAGATGACGCTTGCGAAGGAGTATATCGCGATCGGTGGCGTGGAGTACGCGAAGAACCTCTTGAAGAAATCGTTGAGCCCGGAGCAGGCGCGAAAGATAATCGACCGCCTGATGAAGTATCTTGGTACTGGTACCGGGTTCGATTCACTGCAAAAGACCGACCCGAAGATATTGTCGAAGTTTATCCAGAAAGAGCACCCGCAGACTATCGCATTGATACTGTCGCACATGGACCTGACAAAAGCGTCATCGACGCTCGGCTCGCTGCCGAAAGAGCTTCAGGTAGAGGTGGCAGAGCGGATGGCGAACTTAGAGGAGTTCTCCCCTGAAGTCGTAAACAAGATATCCCACGTTCTTCAGAAGAAATTAGAGACGCTGACAAGCTCGAACGTTGAGATACACGGCGTCAAGACAGTCGCCGAGATGTTAAACCGGATGAACAGGACGGACGGCAAGGATCTGTTAGAGAAGATAGAGGAGAAGGATCCTGACCTCGCGACGAACATCAAGCAGCTTATGTTCGTTTTTGAGGATATCCAGTTCGCGGATGACAAGGCGATCCAGGAGATACTCAAACGGATCGACAAGAAAGCGCTCACCCTGGCGCTTAAAGGAACTCATGAGCAACTCAAAGAGAAATTCTTCAAGAATATGTCTATGCGTGCCGTAGAGGCGATAAAGGAAGAGATGGAGTTTATGGGGCCTGTTAAAGTCGTCGATGTCGGTGAGGCGCAGAACACGATAACAGATGTCGCACGGCAGCTTGAAGAGGAAGGCGTTATCACGTTAGGTGGCGGTGAGGAGGCGGAATTTGTCACCTAAGATAATAAAGAAGGGTGAATTTGACCCATCGAAGCTGAAAAAATTTGATAATGAACTGGATTTCAAGAAGCTTGGTACAAAGGAATCGCAGGAACTTAAGGTACCTGAATTCCAGATGAATGCGCAACACGCCAGGCAGGTGGCGGTTTTGGTGACGCGCAACATAATGCTGAATCTATCTTGAAAAAAGCTGCCAAAGAAGCTAAGGAGATTATTGAAAACGCGAATGCGGCGGCGGAGAAGACAAAAGCACAGGCTTATGATAAAGGTTATTCCAAGGGGACTGAAAAGGGTCTTGCCGATGGCAAGGCATACGTAAGCGAGATCGTCAAAAGCTTCTCAAGCTTGATGAACGAGCTCGCTTCATACAAGATAGAATTGCTGAACGAGGCAGAAGGTCAGATACTGAAGCTCGTGGCCGAAGCGTTAAACAAGATAATCTTAACTAAGCTGGATGAGGATGATGAGATCATCGTAAGGGTAGTCAGGGAGGCTTTGAAGAACCTGACTGAGCGGGAGGTCATTACAATAAAAGTCAATCCTGAGGACGCCGCGGTGATGAAAAAGGAGAAAGTCAGCCTTGTCCAAGAGTTAGACGGGATAAAGAAATTGACAATCATCGAGGATGAGAGCATTCAAAGAGGCGGATGCTTCATTGAGACAGTATCCTCTGACGTAGATGCCCGCATCGATAAGCAGATCGGTGTTGTCAGGAAAGCTCTTGAGAGTTAGCAGTATGCCTACCTTGTCAGAAAAAATAAATTTAGATAAATATATGAATTCCGTGAGAGACGCGACTACCATCAAGTATAACGGTAAGGTCTCGCAAATAATCGGGCTGGTCATCGAGTCCACCGGCCCGTCCGCGTCTGTCGGTGAGATATGCCACATAAGCCTGATCGAGAAGGGTCAGAAGAGCGGGAAGATCATACCAGCGGAAGTGGTCGGGTTCAAGGACAACAAAGTCCTTCTTATGCCGCTTGGGGAGCTTAGGGGCATAAGCCCGGGCTGCGAAGTGGTCTCTACTAACCAGTATGCCGCCGTTCAGGTGGGAGAATCGTTGCTGGGCAGGGTCATCGGCGGAACAAGCAAGCCGATTGACGACAAGGGTCCCCTTGACTGCATCGAGGAATATCCGTTGTACGGATCGCCTATCGATCACATGAAGCGCAGCCGGATCGTAGAGCCGCTCTCAACGGGTATAAAAGCGATCGATGGCGTCAATACCTGCGGCAAGGGGCAGCGAATGGGTATCTTCTCGGGCAGCGGCGTCGGTAAGAGTGTCATGATGGGTATGATCGCGAGGAACACCGCCGCGCAGATCAACGTGATCGCCCTGATCGGTGAGCGCGGGCGGGAGCTCCGGGAATTCATCGAGCGCGACTTGCAGGCGGAAGGGCTGAAAAAATCCGTCGTTGTCGCAGTGACGTCCGAGGCGTCACCCTTGTTGAAGGTGCGCGGGGCATTAGCCGCGGCGACGATAGCCGAATATTTCAGGGACAAAGGTAAAGACGTACTCCTTTTGATGGACTCCATCACACGCTTCGCGATGGCTCTGCGCGAGATAGGCCTCGCGATCGGTGAGCCGCCTACGACAAAGGGGTACACCCCATCGGTATTCGCGGCATTGCCAAGGCTGGTGGAGCGGGCGGGCAACTCGGGTAACGGGAGTATTACCGGCCTGTACACTGTACTTATCGAGGCTGATGACATAAACGACCCGATATCAGATGCCGTACGCTCTGTCGTTGACGGTCACTTGTTCTTGTCACGCAAGCTCGCCTCGCAGGGGATCTACCCGGCAGTGGATATTCTTAACAGCGCGAGCAGGGTCATGATCGATATCGTATCTGATAAGCATATGGAAAATGTCAGGCGGCTGAAGAAATTACTCGCTAACTATCATGAGGCAAAAGACCTGATAAATATCGGCGCTTATGTCAAAGGGAGCGACAAGAACATCGACGAGGCGATCGTGTATCATGACGCTATCATTGAATTTCTGACGCAGGGGATATATGAAAAGGATGATTTCCTTACCACCGAAAGGAAGCTTGAGGAATTGCTTAACAAGGGAAATTTATTAAAAGAAAAAGCGTAGTTAGTAACGCCATAGGACTATTCCACAATGAGCCCAGAATTTATATTCAGGTTTGATTCCATTTTACGTCAAAGAAAGATCCTCGAAGATAATGAGGCGAAGGAGTTTGCCCGGTTAAGCAACATATACAATGCTGAGTGCGACAAGCTGACTAAGCTTGTGAACAAGTTTGGGGATACCCAGAAAGAGCTGAGCGAGAAGAAGAGAAATAACATAGATATAAAGGAGTTAAAGAGATATTATACATATCTGGATGCTCTGAAAACCGATATGGGCTCACAGCGGTTAAGGATCAAAGGGGCTGAGACAAAGATGGAGGCGCAGCGCAAGAAGCTTGTCATCGCGCAAAAGAATAAGAAGATGATCGACAAACTAAAGGAAAACGACTTTAACCTCTTTAAAGAGGAAGAGAGAAAAAACGAGATAAAGACTGTGGACGATATCAACACAATAAAAGTCGCGAGAGACCAAAGCAGACGATAATCAAAGAGGATAGATCGTGAAATCAATGAAGTTAATATGTTTATTTATAATAGGTATCACCTTTCTAATCGGTTGTGAGCCTAAAGAGCCCGAAGATGCGCTTAATTCATCGTTGAAGGCGTTGCAGGACGCAGACCCCACTAAGCGCGCTGATGCGGTGGAAACGCTTGCCGAACTGAAGGACCCTATAGCGGTTCTACCTTTGGTGGCCGCATTGAAGGATGATGCGCCGGCTGTCAGGGAAAATGCCGTCCAGGCGCTTGCGGCGTTCGGTGAACCGGCGATAAGCCCTCTTATCAACGCTCTGGATGATGATAATCTTTCTGTGAGAAAGTATGCGATGGAGTCGCTGCTCACTATCGGTGAGCCGGCGATAGAGAAGCTGTTCTCCGCGCTCAAGCGTGATAATCTGATCACCCGGCAAAACGTGGCGGGGATAATCGCGAAGCTGGACCCTGACTGGTTGTCAAGTGATGAAGCGGTCAATGCCGTACCGCTATTTATCCGGCAGCTTGGTTCACAGTATGAGGAATATAGAGAGAACGCTATCGATATGCTGGAGCTTATCGGTGAGCCGGCAATGGATCTATTATTGAAGGCGCTTGTCAGCGATGACAAGAACATCTCGGAAAACGCCGGCAGAGCGCTTATCAGGATCAACCTTTATTGGACGGTCATGGATGCGGCGAAAAAGGCCGTACCGGTGTTTATAAAGGCATTACTCGATAAAGAACCGATGGTCAGGTCAAACGCCTCACGGACTTTGATCAAGATGGGCGATTCAGTAAAAAAACAGTTGATCCTCACACAAATACACGAAAACTGGGAGATACAACGAAATACCGAAAAGGTATTGAATATTATAGATAAGTCATGGTATGAGAGCAAGGCGGCGATATCCGCGGTACCGGTGTTTATAAAGGCTTTGGATACCGATAACAACACCGTCAGATTAGGGGCCGTTACCGTTCTTGGTAAGATCGATGATTTCAGGATATTTGAACCGCTTATCTCTTTGGTGGATGACGAGTTCCTGTATGTGCGGAAGGCTTCTCAGAGAGCGTTGCAACAGAAGACCGGTCAGGATTTCGGTAATGACGCCGCAAAGTGGCTGAAGTGGCTGGAAACAGGCGGCAGCCTGAACAAGAAGGCGGACAAATAGATACATCATGCCCTTATCATAACATCTTGTGAAGTTTGAACTTACTGATTATAACGTTAGCGGTTCTCCAGCCGGAGATCACCTCCCCTTCAAAACCTAACTGGGGCAAGAACTCCTTGCCTGCGAAAAATATGTTCTTCAATACCTCGCAATTTTTTACCTCACCTAAGGAGAGGTTCCTTAGAAACGACGCATTGTAAATAAAATCACCATCTTTGAGTTCATCTATTTTAATGTCCTTAAATTCCATATCATTATCAGGCCTGACAAAATCGCTGTAAAAAGGTATCAGCTCTGTCAAATGCGAGGTCATCTCATCATAAAGCGCCTTTATCCTCCCACCCTTTATTGTACCATTATGAAAAGGCTCACGGACAGTACCTTTTAATAAGTAGGTGTTTCCATTGTCATTTGCGTTATCTTCCGCCATCACAGGAGTAATGGATACTAATAGCTCACGCCTTGGCCGGCTCCTTTTTCTATCACCGCCATTCACCGTTGGTACATAAAGCAGCCGGCTCCTTAAACCCGCGGGAATCCCCCACCGGTCGATCTTATATCTAAACGTAAGCCTGGCATCATGCGGAGCGAACCTTTTCGCCAACCTCTTGATACCCGATGAAAGCCGCATCCCCCCAAGCCTCTCGGGCAAAGAGTATAACGGTTGCCCATATATCAGGAATTTGCTCTCAACCACATTCTTAATGTCCTTGAACCTTATTACTATCCCCTTCTTATCCTTCAGGGGATTTCTTTTTGATGTCCTGATACTATCAATATCCTTCACCTGCATAAACTCACCATGGGTAAGGGCTATCTGCTCTTTCAGTATCCGTTTAAGCAGGCTAAGCTTGTTCGTCTCCTGCACGATACCCCGCTGAAAAGTACCAAGCAGGAATAATGTAACTAAATTAGTCTTATCTTTCGTCAAAGAGGTGAACATGTTTGCCTGCAATTCAAGCGCGTCTTTTAATAGCGGGTTCTTAACCTCATGTAACATCACTTCTGATATGCTGCGGCTCTCCTCATTTATCTTAAAAACGTTCTCTAAGTACATGACGAAGTTGCTTTTTAGCTTCGAGCTGAATTTCTGGGGGTGGAGCAGGTAGCTATAAAACACTTCGTTAAATAGCTTGTCACATTTAAAGACCTCATCGTAAATATACTCTAATGACTCCAAATCCTTAGAGAATTCCCTCTTTACCTCCTGGTAGTACAAGTTCCAGCTACTACCGACATCCAGCCGGCATTCTGGTAGCGCGAGCTGGTACGAGATCTCCTTCACCTTGAACTTCTTCTGGTGGTGGATGGGTATGCTCAGCTCCCTGAATATATTGTATAGCAACCTGTTTGACGCGCAACCCGAGATAAACGTGGTGGCATCCTCATCGAATAACCGGCTCATGCTGTCCGCATCGCCCTCCTCGTGGACAATAAGCACCCGATAACCGTTCTTACACAGGAATGAAGCGGCTATCAAGGCGCTGACATTAGTACCGATAACGATTATATCATAATTATTTACTTTCATTCTCTTCCTTGACTACCGGCTCGTAATGCAGGCATTTTTCAGAAATTCCTCGTCACTTACTACTTTTATGCCATTTTTCATCAAAAGAGCGGTAGTGATTCCCACGCCATTCACCAGCTCCTCACCCTTATAAATATACCTTACTCCGCAAGATGGGCTACGCTCATTTAATATCGCACCGGTTACCCCGGCTCTTAGAGCGAGCCCAGCCACCTTCCTTGCTCCGGTCACAAACTCACCGGTAACATCGCGTCCGGTCGCGTCGATAACGGCACTGTCACCTTTAAGCACGTCGAAACCGTCACCGGTAAGTATCCGTGCCGCCGCGCGCTGTGTCGGCAGGCCGCCGGCCACTTCCGGGCACGAGGTTATATATTCGTAGCCCTGCTCATCTAAAAAGCCCATCAGCTCATCGTTTCTTGCTATCTTCGCGTCATAGCGGCACCGCTCACCGGCAAGGCAGGCGCTTAATAAATATATTGTTTTCATAACACAACATTACCTGTTATTCTCATCTGACAGGTTATAATAAAGCGTGTAAATTGTCAACATTTTCACCTCGCCATAGTCAGATATTTTTGACATCGAATGTCCGATAAAAACATTCATAGATGACAGTGTTGTGGCACAGGGATGATGGAGTGTTTGGGGAAACAGTTTTTCAGGCGCCGGCATGAAATTATGCCCCTGAGTGCACCTCTTCGCAGACTTCATATAATTTCAGCGCAACACCATGAATATACTCTTTATCCTTCAGCTCCTCCGTCAGGCTCCGCGGAATGCTGTCATAACCGTTATAGCTCCCGCTTATGGCGCCGGTGATGGACGCGACGGTGTCAGTGTCACCACCAAATCTGATTGCGCCCTCGACGCTCTTTGACCAATCGCGCGGTGTTTGCAGGAAGTGGTAGAGAGCCGCCATGACCGTCGGTATGATAAACGGGGTCACGCCGTTTATTGTCATCTGGGCGCCCTGCCCTATCGGTGCGATTTTTTGGAACGCCGCGTCATCGTCATACGTTATGATCTCTTTCAGCTCTAAGATATTTTCGGCAAATTCAGCGCTTACGTCCACGGTAATATCATATATGAAATCTATGAAGTTATTTGGGTCGATGTTTTCGTTATTTATGCAGTAATAGATAGCGGCACAGACGGCGACAGAGCCTGACGACGCCCTTTCGTCCTTATGCGTGATAATGCTCTGAGTCAGTGCGTCGCGCTTCAAAGCGGCCAGATCGCCGCAGTCAAACAGCCCGACCGGACTCGCTCTCATCGCGCTACCATTGCCGGCGCGCCCATGCTGTGTGCCCGCCTCGTCCCAGCTCACGCCGTTTACTATGATCTGCATCATAGCGTCGCGGCAGCTCATCCCCTCACCGATTATAGTGTTATTTCTCCAGAGGTTCGCGAACTTCGCGGCAATGTCCGCACCATCTACGCGTCTTTTGTTGATGATGGACTCACAAAGCGCGAGCGTCATCTGGGTATCGTCGGTATATTGCCCGGTGGGATAACCCGGTATCTTCTCAAACCGCTTTGTAAGGCCGCGCTTGTCATGCATGAAGCTTCTGCTTCTGCCCTCATAGGGGGCGCCAAGCGCATCACCGACAGCGCAGCCTACAATGGCGCCTAAGAATTTGCTCTTTAAGTCCATCAGACATTCCACATGAACGCTTCGTAGTTTTCATCGGGCGCGGTGAAGGAGAAGTAACCGATGTCCGGCTTTCGCTCCACCTCAAAACCATTCTTTTTTACTTTAACGACAAAATGTATACCTTCGTTCTGCTTAGCTTTAAGGATATCAAACGGAATCTTCGCTTCGATGATCCTGTTTGCGGTGACTTCCTCTAAATCAGCCGCCCATTCCCAGCTTTCCTTTTTCGAATCCCAGGTATAAAACTGACCCATAACGCCATTTTCGTTAAAAAGAGTGATGTCTACCTTTCCCCTTTGCGGCGCGTAGAACTCGATCGAGAACATAACCGGTTTGAATGTCTCCTCATCTAATATACCCGATGTATCTATGCGTATGAACATGTTCTTTAAGTTGAACCCGTAGTATATGTTTGAGATTATCGTCTCGGCCTGGTGCATCGTACCGCCCTGACTCTTTACATCGTAATTCGCGGCAGAGAGCCACTCAAAGTAGTTTGTGACCTCACCGTCGATTATCGGGTTGATAAACGCGACAAACTCATGCGTCGGGTGGCATACCTTATCCTCGACGATAATAGGTATGCTCAGTTTATCGGGTACGGGCACACCGATATACTTGTATACGTTCTTCAGGTGCTCCCGAAATAGCCGGTCAAACTCCTCGTCGTTTTCAGAGGAGTGGTCGTCGCCATACCACCAGCACCAGTCACTCCCCTCGGCTATGTATATCTCCTTCCATGCGTTCTGGATGCTTTGCAAGGCCGCTTCATCCGTGCTCACGCACTCCCGCTCATAGTCCCGTAGCGCTTTTCGGGCATCATTTAACATATCCCACGCTTTGTTATCCTCCTCGTGCCCGATCCATATCCTGAAGTTATGGTGGATCCATGAGCCAGGGAAGAGCGATTTCAGGTGAGTCTTCGGCGGCGATTTCTCGAGCGCCTCGGAAACTGTGACGAAGTTCAACAGCTTGTCATTGCTTAGCTTTTCGTACAGGTACAAGAAAAAATCCCTACCGTCATTATCGAAATACTCCCATGCGTTCTCACCGTCTAAGATTATCGAGACGAGATGTTCGCCATTTTTGTTAAGCGCGCCCAGGGACTTCCTGATATTGTGAAGCTTCTCGATAAAATTATGCGCCGCCGCCTTATAATCCCATTTCGAGTATATAAACCCTAATAAATCCGACAAAGTATGGTCGCGGAAGAGAATATTCAGGCTGTGCCCGCCCTTTTGGATGATATATGGCTTGTACAAAATCTCAGGGTGGCGCGAATTACCGTAACCGTCCCGGGTCAGGGAGAAGTTAAGCGATTTCCCCAATATCTCCTCATCCGTCGCTATCCACTTGATACCGGTCTTCGCGATTATCGGTATGATCTCCTCGCTGACAGAGCCCTCAGATGGCCACATCCCTTTTGCGTGCATACCGAATTTCTCCTGATAATAATCGACAGCCATCTGCACCTGTTTCTCCGCGTCCTCAGGGTGAATAAACCGCTCTAACGGCAGCCTTATGTTCGGCAGGGCGGCCTTTGCGATATGAGTATCACACAAAAGCGGCAGGATCGGGTGGTAAAATGGTGAAATAGATACCTCAATGATCCCCTTTTCTGCGAGCTGTTGATACTTTGGTATTATCTGCCCAAGTATCTCAAACTGCTTCTTGATAACAGTATGCTTCTCCTCCTCTGTATAGTTCTTCCCCTTTTTGAACATCTCTTCTAAAAAGCTGTCCCGCTCGATGAACATCGGGTCGAACCATACGAGGTTAAACAAGACTTGCAGGTCTCTCATATCACTGACGCTGAAATACCTTTGGGTATCCATCAGGCTCTCATCGGCAAAAAAGAAGCCGCGTTTCTTCAGAAGCTCGAAATAGTGAGGGATCTTCTTGATCATCTTGTCCCAGTTAGCCATAAAGAAGTTCTTTAAGATGAAGATGCGCTCGTGCATCAACAGCTCTTTCGCAGGCTTGAGGGTCATCTTCAAGAACTCTTCGTCCGCTTCACCGCTCACGTAATCTTCTATCTGCTCTATGAGTGACGGTACGAGGTTAAAAGTCTGGTGAATATCAGGGAAGTCCTCTAAGATCGCGGGCATATCGTAGTAATCTTTAATGCCGTGCAGCCTCACCCAGGGCATGCGATACTTGTTTTTGACAAGGCTTTTATAATACGGCTGATGCATGTGCCAGACTATGGCTATATTTAAAGGATACTCCATTAACTACATCCTTAGGAAACTTGCTGGGAACAATACCCAATACAATTAGTATCTTAATACAAAAGTCCTGCCTCTTAGCATAGCTGTGCAAGTGCCTTGCGAGTTCTCCTCATCAAGCACTTTAAAATCGATATCGTCAATAACAAGAATCCTTGGCAGATTCTCGATGTATTTAATATAGTCACCAACGTCACTAAAGGCCCCTGTAACGTTTATTTGTAACGGTAAGTAATTGTAACCGTTCGCGGTAGGTATCTCCGCCATCGGGCGGAACGACTCGAACGAGACCCCGGCGAACCGCTCCTCAGAGATTATCTCTTTTAACATATTCGATGCCTGAGCTCTGTTCGGGAATTTACTGAACAACCTTTGCTGTTCGCTTGACAGTTCATCATATTTCTTTTGCAGATTCTTCAGCCTCTCCTCTTTCTCCTTTATGTCGCCACCGGCGGAGCTTAGGGCCGCTATTTCATCCTCAACGGCGCGAAGCGCCATCTGCTTGTTCTGATAATGCATCCCCTTGCCCTTGTAAACATGCTCATAATACAAATAGCATGTAGCCATGACGATCAGAGTGAACAAGATGAACTCCCTACCGATGTTATGCTTTCTAAAAAATAGTCTAATCGACATCCCGAATCCTTACCGCCGCCTTAACCTTGATACAATCTCAAAATTGTATGTGATGAATATATCGTTTATTATCTCTTTCTCCGTAAAGTTCAGCTTCACTTCGTCCAAGTAATATGAATCTTCTAACTTCTTGATAAAGCTCGTGATTATCTTGTTATTATACGAACTGCCCCTTATCTTCACCACTTTTATATCTTTTTCGATGAATTCGGGCTCATCTTCGTCTTCACCTTCTTCCCCGCCCTCCCCATCAGCAACCTCAACAGGGATGTCTATGGTGCTCGATACAGTCAGCACCTCCTCTAACCAAAGGTTATCAGGTACTAAAAACGATATCTCTTTCAGGATATCTGACCAGAATATGCGGGTATGTACAACCTTCTTTAGTTGAGACGATTTCTGTTAAAGCTGACCAAGCGCCTTTGTAAGCGCACCTACATCCTGCTGAAGCGTTAGGAACTTCATATTGTCAGCGATGAGTTTCAGCTTCCTGTTATCCAGCTCCATCTTTTTGGCGTCGATCTTTTTTATCTTATTAGTGATATTCAGGTGCATAAGGATGATGAAAACGATACCGACAGCGACGACAGCGAGGTACTTGACCGGGAGTATTAACTTCGCTCTCTTCGTTTTAAGATCTTCTGGTATAAAGTTAATCCGCTGTATCATATTACACTTTCCTTAAAGCCAGCCCGACAGCAACCGCGAATTTCGGTGCGATACGGGAGTATTCCTCTTCATCGGCCTTATTGGCAAAATATAGCTTTTTGAATGGGTTGTCAATGGTGACTTCCATCCCCAATGTATCGCTAAAGTAGGCGTCCAGCCCCTGAATGAGCGCGCCGCCGCCAGAGATCACCAGCTCGCTGACGGAGCCTTCCCTGTATTTCGCCTGGTAATAATCAAACGACCTTTGCAGCTCAAGCGCGAACTCCTCAAACAATGAATGTATCTTGTCGCTGTCGATAATATCGGTAAAATCCTTTTCCCTGCCCTCTTCATGGCCGATCAGGTTAATCTTCTTTTCATCCGCCTCAGTGAATGACAAATCATACGCCTGTTTAATAATCTCGGTAAAGCTACCGCCGCAGATGTGTATCTCCCTGAAAAACCTGATAGTCATATCCTTTACAATCACCAATATCGACTTCGAGGCGCCTATGTCTAAAAGCGCAGTCTTCTTCCCCTGCCGCCACGAGTGATTGAAATCATAGGCAGCTAAAAGCGGCACTGCACCGATTTCGATCGACTCAGGCCTTAAACCGGCATTGCGTAGATAATACATGTGCTTATCGACAATATCTTTTTTTACCGCGATCGCCGTAATGCTGATATTCGGGTCTTTTTCGCTGGGCTCATCCTTTATGAAGTAGTCTATCGCGGCCTCGGAAACAGCATACGTCAACTGCTTCTTCGCCTCAAACTTTACCGCCTGCATCAGATCCGCTTTCGGCATCGGCGGCAGCTTTAAATTGATGAACGATATGGATGGGTCTATTACTATTGAGGCGGATGCGTTTTGCGAAAGGTTCTTACTCTTCACGATCTCTCTCAGGGCATTTTGCGTAAGATCGTTAAAAGCGTCATCCGTATGATTCTGACAACCGATCCTGTTTTGAACGATCGCAACAATTTCATTGTCCTTGATACCTTTAAGCTTGATGACCTTAATAGATTCACAACCGATATCGACACCGACCAAGCTTTTTTTAGCTATAGAAAACATGTACTTACTCCATTAATGTACAGAACTCATTTTAGTACGGGTAGTTGCGCCAATATCTCAACCTTTTTCCTGACACCTGACAAGAAAGCGCCGCCCTCACCCGCAAAAAAGTCAAGGTAGTCCTGATAGTAGATCCCCGCAAGCTTGTATTTGCTCATCTTCTCATAAGTCACCGCGAGATTGAAATAAGGGTCTTTATAATATTTATCCAGTTTTATCGCCTTCTTATAGAACCTGACCGCCTCATCATACTGGTCAAGGGCATCATAAAGCACACCTAAGTTGTTATAGCACTCTTTGTAATCGCTCTTCAATGAAAGCGCGGTCTTATAATTACTTAACGCTTCCTTATATTTTTTTGCCGCTTCAAAGTGATCCCGAGATTGTTATAAATAACAGGGTTATCCTTATCCTTTGATAGCGCCGCGGTAAAAAACTTATGCGCCTTCTTCGCGTTACCTATATTATAATAATATATGCCGCTTTTGTTCAGCTCTAAAACGCTCTCCTTGGCAAGCTTCGCGGAATCCACAGGGATCCCTTTGGTGAGCAGGTCATCTTCATTGACAGTGATGGTCTCCCCTGGCTTGATGGTAATCGATTGTTTTACTTTTTGAATCACTCTTTTCTTATAATATACAGGGAAGTAGTACGCCACCGCCAGCAGGATGAAGAATATGACAAAGATAACTGCAAATCGTTTTGGGGATTGATTTTTTGTGACGGCCTGACGGGAAGGCAACCTCTTTTCAGGTAACGCCGCCGTTTTTTCAGCATTCTCGGCCTTTTTCAGAGCTTTGTGAATTATACTCAATTATTACCCTTTTAAATCAACGTAGTAAAACTACCTTACTTATATTTATAACACATTTTGGACAATTATTAAAGCTTTTTTATTATAGTGACTTATCTGAAGTTAAAAAGGGATTTATCTGATAATTCCGTCTAATACTTCCCTGAGTCTGCAAATTAGTAGTTTTGGGCTTAAAGGCTTTTTTATGAATGGCATCCCGCTGGCTTGGATCCGGTCAAGAACAACGACGTTATCGACAAAACCTGACGTGAAAATCGCTTTTATTTCAGGCCTTTGCCTTTTTAACATCTCATAAAGCTCCCACCCGTTCATCCCTTGCATAACAACATCGGCCAACATAATATGAATGGTCTCATTAAACGTGTTACTTACCTTTAATGCTTCTTCCCCGCTTTCTGCGCTTAATGTATTGTAACCGTGTAATTGTAATATGTCTAAGAAGAGCTTATTGATCGATGAGTCATCTTCAACAACCAATACCGTCTCGTTACCATCCAAAGAGGCGGGCGGCTCGGGTAAAGCTGTTTCAGATATAATCTCTTGTTTGGCGACAGGTAAGTATATCTCAAACGTCGTGCCTTTTCCCGGTTCGGTGCTGACGTCAATGAAGCCATGGTGCTGTTTGACTATGCCAAATACCATCGCCAGGCCAAGACCGGTACCCACACCCTTCTCCTTCGTTGTGAAAAACGGCTCGAAGATCTTCTCTTTGACTTCCGGCGCCATACCGATACCGGTATCTGACAATAATAATCTGACATAATGTCCGGGGATAACATCCCCATAAGCGTTGACATATCCTTCATCGAGCTCCACATTGTCTGTTTTGATAAGTATTTTTCCGCCATCTGGCATCGCGTCACGCGCATTTACCACAAGGTTCATTATCACCTGTTCGATTTGGGTCTCATCAGCTATTACATTACTTAATGACGGCCTGGTGTCAATCTCTAAGACAATATCATCACCTGTCATCCGCATGAATATCTCACTAAGGCTCTTGATGATATAGTTCAGGTTGTTAACCTTCATCTCAAGCAGCTGCTTTCTGCTGAACGCGAGCAGCTGGTCAACAAGCATAGACGCTTTCTCACCGACTCTGATAACATGCCC
>JAJRZU010000117.1 GCA_024275075.1 Deltaproteobacteria bacterium
AATTGATCCCGTCGACCCTGCCCCTTACGTAACCGCTTCTCAAGAACGACGCCAGCTCCTTTTTGTATTCACCCTTCCTGCCCCTAACGACCGGTGCGTATATGATTATCCTGCTACCGGCGTGGAGCCCCATGATAGTATCGACTATCTGCGAGGTCGTCTGCGAGGTTATCTCCTTGCCGCAGCTATAGCAAAACGGCCTGCCGACCCGCGCGAATAGCAGCCGCAGGTAATCGTATATCTCTGTCACCGTACCGACTGTGGAGCGCGGGTTCTTGCTCGTGCTCTTCTGCTCGATCGAAATAGCCGGTGAGAGCCCGGAAATCGACTCGACGTCTGGCTTGTCCATCTGCTCTAAAAACTGCCGCGCATAAGCGGAGAGCGATTCCACATAGCGCCGCTGCCCCTCGGCATAGATCGTGTCAAACGCCAGCGAAGACTTGCCAGACCCGCTGATACCGGTAATGACTACGAGCTTGTCCCTCGGGATGGTTATATCAAAATTCTTCAGGTTATGCTCACGCGCACCCTTTATTATGATACTCTTATTGTTACCGTTCATTTGCCCTTTTTTGCGTACTCATCTCCACCGCCTTCGTTATCGCGTTCAACATGCTTGTTTCGCTGGCCATACCGGTGCCGGCTATCTCGAACGCGGTGCCGTGGTCTACGGAAGTGCGGATAATATCAAGTCCTAACGTGATGTTTACGCCGCTGTCAAAGTATAGCAGCTTTAGCGGTATTAGCCCCTGGTCGTGGTACATGCAGATAACCGCGTCATAAGCGCCGTCTTTTGCGAAGTAGAACAAGGAGTCCGCCGGCATCGGGTCTGTTATGTCGATACCCCGCCCGCGCAGTGTCCTGACCGCCGGTATGATAATCTTTGCCTCCTGCCCGCCGAAACTGCCGCCCTCGGAAGCGTGCGGGTTAAGCGCCGCTACCGCGAATTTCGGTCTGGTGCGGCCAAAGCAGCTGACAAACGCTTCGTTCGCGACTGTAACGGTGTCGATTATACGCTCCTTGCTCAGCTGGGCGATAGCGTCTTGTAAGGAAACATGCACTGTACACAAAACGACGTTCAGCTCCCCGCCAGAGAGCATCATCACCTCGCCCTTTGCACCGGTAAGGTGCGCGAGAAAGTCGGTGTGACCCTGAAAATCGTACCCGCCAAGGTTGAACGCCTTCTTGTTTATCGGCGCCGTGACCATGGCGTCAACCTTCTTTTGCATGGTAAGCGCCGCCGCCGTCTGGATGTAGCTTCCCGCCGCCGCGCCATATTCCGGCCTCACCGCGGCGAAACAGAAATCGTCAAGGTCTATGTCAGTCGTGCTGAGCAGGTAGCATGAGCCGTCTTGCGGCCGCTTCATGTCAGTCAGGTCGTCTTGTGATATGATAATGAAATCAAGCTCAGAGTGTATGATATCACGGCATCGCCTGAGCACACCGGCATCACCGATTATGACGGGTATAAAATCCGGCGGCTTCTCAGAGCTGGTCAGCGCTTTTATTATCACCTCGGCGCCGATACCGGCGGGGTCGCCCATCGTTATCGCGATTTTCGTTGACATTTTAGTACCTGATCTGTATGGAATACTCCTGCCGGAGCCTGCTCATAAGAGACTGATACAACTCCTCTTGTTTATCCTTCTGGATTTTCTTCGCGATCCTGTCCTTGTAAACGTCAAGGGCGACGGACTCAAATTCCTTTAACATGATGATATTATACGCGTTATCTGTCTCGATGATGCCGGTCACCCCGCCGGGCGACAGAGCGCTTACCGGTGCGCGGAACTCCTTTGCGAGCTCCTCTCTCCTCACGGTGACGTCACCGGTAAATTTTACGTTGTCATTGTGTTTGTAAAAATCCGCCAGGGCCGCGAAGAGCACACCGCCGCCCAATTTCTTTTAAAACTCGTTCGCGAGCTCGCGCGCCTTGTCAGGGTCGTCATCCTTCAGGAAAAGGATATGCAGGAGCCTGACTTCCCTATTCCGCCTGAAGAAGTCCTCGTTCTCCCTGAAAAATGTCAGGATCTCGGTATCGGTGACCATCACCTTCGAGTTTATGAAGCGGGTATAGAAGCGCATCTTCGCGATCTGCTTAATCATCATCCGCTTATACTCCATTTCGGTGATGCCCTGGCGTGAAATCGACCGGACAAACTCATCATAACTCATCTTACTGTTCCTGACGGTATCCCTGATCGCGCGCCTTACATCATCCTCGTTTGGAGTCAGGCCGTACTTCGCGTTCTCCTTTTCGATCAGCAGGTCACCTATCAGCATCTCGAGTATATAGCGGTCCTTCTCCTCATCCGTTTCCAAGTTTTTGAATATCTCATAAGTGCCCGGATACGCGGGCAGCCGCGACTTCATCGCCTCTAAATCATAAAGAGTGATGATCTCATCATCTACCTTCGCGACTATCCGGTCGATGATTTTCGCCGCCGCGTAGTGGGGCGCCACCATCACCATAAGCGTTACAATAGCGCTAATTACTGTTTTTATTGACTTTAAAGTATTCATCGTTTATTACCACTTCATTTTCATCTTTATATTTTTTCATAAAGGCGCCATAAACGGCTTTCTCCTTTTTTTCCCGCAATCGGCGCGTTATCTCATCTTTCACTTCACCGAATTCAGGTATCCGCTCCTTGTTCAGAGCCTCGAGCTTGAGGATATAATAACCGTAAGCTGTGTGGATTACGTCTGTTATATCACCGATCTTCAGGTCGTCTAACGCCTCTTCAAACTCCTGGAGCAGTCCGCTCTTCGGTACGTATCCCACATTACCGATACCAAGCGGGTCAACAGATGCCGGGTCATGTTCTTTGGGTGTGATAGCCTCAAAATCCAGCTCACGGGACTTTAGCTTCGCGAGCGCCTCCTTAGCTTCCTCCTCGGTTTGAAAAGAGACCCTGTTTATTTTATATTCCCGCGGCTTGACAAAACTGCTCTTGTACTTATTGTAAAAAGCCTTCGCCTCATCCACCGTGACGGAGATATCGCGAAAGACCCTTTTGTTCAAGACTCTTTTCAATGTGAGCCGCTTCCTTGTGTATCCCCTGAGTTTCTCTACAGTCAGCCCCTCACTCTTTAACATCTCATCGAAGCTCTTTTTGTCATACCCCTCTTTTATGTTATCAAGCTCCTGGAATATTTCAGAATCTGTCACATCAATACCTGACGCGCGGGCGATCTCAAGCAGTATAAGTTCATCCGCCAACTTGTAGGCAAAAGCCTTCTTTAAGGCCTGCAAATAATATTCGTCGCTCTTGTCCCGCTTGACGTACGGGTTCTCCTTTGCAAACCTTTTCTCAAATCCGGCTGAGGTTATCGCTTTGCCGCCCGCCCTTATTACGATATCCTCTTTCTTTTCGGTGACTTCAACTTTCTGCTGCCAGTATGAATAGTAGATACCCGCACCGATAGACGCGAACAAAAGGAATATTAATATGATCTTGCGAATCAAACCCAAGCTCCCGGGAGATGTGACCAAGTAATCGTATAGGCTACCATATCACAACATGTTTTTCAATAAATATTTACCATGGAGTCAACGCGCGGTGATGAAGTAACGGCGCGCTAATGGCAATCCAGACAGACGTTGTTCATCGTCTCCGCCGACGGTATCGTACCGGTTGCCGGGGTTGTGTGGCACTGTTCGCAGTCCATCGGGTCGTCCGTCTCGTCGCAGCCGCAGTGACCGGTAATGGTGCCGTCTTTGAGGTGGCATCTATTGCACCCGTCGTGCTTGTTGTTTATCTTCGGGGAGATGGACTTCGGGTAGGGGGTCTTTGTCTCCATGTGGCATGTGACGCAAAGCTCACCGATCAGCGGCATATCATGCCCCATCTTCATCGCAGTCTTCCCTGCCTCCTTTTTCTCCGCGCAAAAGGAATCGTTTGTAAGCAAGAATCCCGCTAAAATAGCGATGATTACCGCCATTGTAATGTTTAACCATTTTTTGTTCATGTATCGCATTTACTTTCCGTCTCCACCTTTCTTGAATATATTCTTAAGCTTTATTATATCCTCGGCAGTCACCTTAGCCGCCTGTATGTTCTCTTGCGTGATCGCGTCGTAGACCTCTTTGCGGTGAATCGACACATGGCGCGGCGCCTTTATGCCAAGCTTCACGTGACCTTTTGATATCTCCACAACCGTTATCTCCACATTGTCGGCAATGATTATCGATTCATTCTTTTTCCTGGTAAGCACTAACAAAAGATCACCTTATATGGGCATGTCGCCCAATCCAATTTACGCCGCGGCGCCTGGTTACTTCCCGCTGCCGATTATCTTGTGCCTCGTCGTATAACCGGTATTGGTCAGGACTACCTGCCTCGCCTTCTTGTTCCTGACGTTTATCACCAACGGCCCTAACAAGTTCGCCGTCGATTCGAGCGGGTTCTTGTCAACCACAAGGATAACGAGGGTTATGTAATCATCTCTGGACGTTATCTCAAGCTCGCGTTTGATATCATCATCTAATTTAACATCATAGTCTGGTTTGAAGATTGCCGGATCGACCACCAGAAAGGCGAGGGCGGCATCTTCGAGGCTCTGCAGCCACCTGAACGATGCGTCTTCCTGCGCGTTTATCAGAACATACTTCTTGTTTTTCGAGAACCCCAGGAGGCCATCTATGAATTCTATAACAGAGCCCTCATCAAACTCTATCTCACCAAACTTATCGGTATTTATCTTCATCTACGCTCTCTTTGACATTGTAATAACGGCAAAGAAAAGTTAGCACGATTTACCGCGTGTGTCAACACCTGTTACCACAGCGGTAAAAAAAAGCTTGCATTAAATAATCAGCTGTGGTATATAGTATCGCGCAAAGAGTAGGGCTTTGTAGAAAGTGGGTTTTACCCACTTTTTTAGTTTTACGTTACCTGTTATGAGAGAAATTAATTTAGAAGAAATAACGAAGATAATCGAACCTGTCGTCATCAGCGAAGGGTATGAGCTGGTTGACATTGAGTTCAAAAGAGACCAGGTTGCCTGGGTGCTAAGGTTGTATATTGACAAAGCGGGCGGAGTGACAGTTGATGACTGCGCTCAAATAAGCCGTGAGATCTACAACTTATTAGAGGTGGAAGACGCTGTCTCGCTTAATTTCAGCCTGGAGGTATCATCACCGGGGCTGAACAGGCGGCTCAGGAAGCAGGAGCATTTCCTGAAAGTCATTGGCTGCAGGGTCAAAGTAAAGACGCATGAACCTGTGGATGGCGCAAGAAACTTCAAGGCGGAGCTCATTGAAGTCACTGATGACTCTATCCTGGTGGACAATGGCGTAAAGAGGTCGTGGATAACCCTTGACAACATTGAAAAAGCGAATTTAATATATAAATTTTGATTAGGGGTTAGAGGTTAGAGGTTAGAGGTGCTAAGCAGTATAACCCGCAATAAACTAAATAAAATATTATTTAAGTAAATCATAATTAAACATAATAGGAGATGGAGATGTTTAACAATCTTAATCAAATGATCGAGCAGGTCGGTAAGGACAAGGGTATCGACAAGGAGATCTTAATAGACGCCATGAAAACGGCGATGTTAAAGGCAGTTGACAGAAAGTTCAAGGGGAAAAGGGACTTAGAGGCTCAATATAATGAAGAAACTGGTGAGATAGAGATATACGAATTTGTCATCGTCACCGAAGAGGTGATGGATTCTTACAAGGAGATTTCGTTGGATGAGGCGAGGGAGTATGACCCTGACGCGGAAATCGGTGATAGTCTTGGTATCAAGATCGACTCCTCGGAATTGGGCAGGATCGCCGCCCAGACCGCGAAACAGGTGATAATACAGAAGCTGCGGGAGGCGGAGCGGGAGAATATATACAATGAGTTCAAGACCCGTAAATGTGAGATAGTCAACGGTACTGTTCAGCGTTTTGAGAAGCGTGACATAATAGTGAACCTGGGTAAGACCGACGCGCTGCTCCCTTATGATGAGCAGATCCCGCGGGAGATGTACAGAAGAGGTGAGCGGATAAGAGCGTATATTCAGGATGTCAGGAAAACGACGAAGGGGCCGCAGGTCATACTAAGCCGCGCTTCCAGTGGCTTTTTGTGCTCACTGTTTGAGGTGGAGGTCCCCGAGATTTATGAGGGGCTGGTATCAGTAAAGGCTGTCGCGAGAGAGCCGGGCAGCAGAGCGAAGATAGCTGTCGCCAGTAATGACCGCGACATAGACCCTGTAGGGGCATGTGTCGGAACAAGGGGCTCCCGGGTACAAAGCGTTGTGCAGGAATTAAAGGGTGAGAAGATAGACATTGTGCCGTGGTCAGAAGATCCGGTGAGTTTCGCGTGTAACGCTATATCACCGGCGGAAGTGAGCAGGGTCATGGTGAACAAAGATGAGAAGAAGCTGATCATCATCGTAACTGACGACCAGCTCTCCTTAGCTATCGGTAAGAAGGGGCAGAATGTCCGGCTCGTCGCCAAGCTGACCGGCTGGAGAATCGATGTCAAGAGTGAAAGCAGGTTAGACAAAGAATCGCTACTGAGTTTCACGCCGATCAATAAGCTGTTTGACCTTGACCTTAGCACTTTGAACATATTGATAGACGAGGGTATTCAGACGATAGAGGAGCTGATAAACTCACCAAAGGAAAAACTCGCCGCCTTAAAAGGTATTGGTGAGGAGAAAGCCGGGGAAGTGGTCGAGATTCTGAACAAGTATTTGCAGTTAAAAGATGAGGCCGCGGAAGTTTCGGCGATAGAGGACGCTTTGGCGGCGGAAGTAAGTAATACGATGCAAAGGAAGAAAGCTGGCATAACCGAAGAGGATACAAAGATAAATGACGCGGTCAGGACTTTAAAAGGTGTTGGTGAGAAAACGTCAGAACTCATTGCGAAAAACGGATATCTGACAGTCGAGGATATTATAAGCAGCGACCCTGATGAGATCGCAACAAAGACCGGCATATCATTAAAAAGAGCGAGCAATATATATGAAACCGCGAAGGAGTATATGAATAGTTAACTATTTATTCTACGCAGAGGGCATTATGCCCGACAATTGGCGCATATACTCTATTGATTAATATAAACTTTATCGTATAAAAAGTGTTGCACATTGTACAACAACATAGTATGGGAGAATACTACATGGCAAAAAAAATGGGGTTAGATACATTAGCAGGCGAGCTTGGGTACGAGCCTTTGAGTTTATATGTTAAACTTAAAGATTTAGGCTTTGACTATGACACCCCTTATAGCATGATAAATGTTTCAGACAGCGAGAAGATCAGGAATAAACTTCAGACAGCAGAGGATTCCAAACAAAAGAAACCGAAGCCGGTAGTCATTAGAAGGAAGAAACCTAAGGTCGTCGAGCCGCCGCCAGAGGAAGTGGCCACAGAAGAGGAGGCTGCGAAGGAAGCTGAGGAGACTGCAACAGCGGAGAAAGAAGCGGTGTCAGATGCATTACCTGCAAAAGATGCAGTGACGACAGCTGCGGGTGAAACAACGGAAGCAACGCAATGTGATATAATCAAGATCCCAGAACTTGAGAGCGTTGCCACGGAGAAAGATGAAAAAGCCAAATCGGGCAAACCTGAGGCGGCAAAAAAGGGTAAGAAACGGGCGCCAAAGAAATTTGAGAACATTAAGCCGCCGAAGAAGAAGATAAAGGATTTAGGTTTAGTATATGAAGAGCGCTATGTCCCGAAAAAGGGGAAAGCTTTTAAACCTTACGGCAGGCACAAGAAGAAGAAACTGTCAATGAAATCGAAGTTTAAGCAGACGGAGATAACTACGCCGAAGGCAATAAAGAAGGTGATAAAGATAGCGGAATCCATCGCTGTCGGTGACTTCTCCCAACTGATGGGTATAAAATCCAGCGATGTCATCAAAAAGCTGTTTGACTTGGGTGTAATTGCGCACATCAACCAGACTATCGATGTGGACACCGCTTCTTTGATCGCCGAAGAGTTCGGTTATGAAGTCGAT
>JAJRZU010000118.1 GCA_024275075.1 Deltaproteobacteria bacterium
AATTATTCAGCGATACAGCTTCATACACATCGCCCTGCACCTTGTCACAGAACTTTTTGTACTCATCGATCGGCAGTGTCTTCAGGTCATACCCGTTATCTATGCAGAACTTCACAATCCCGCCGGTTATCTCATGCGACTCCCGAAACGCTACGCCCTTGTTCACCAGGTAGTCAGCGAAATCAGTAGCGGTGGTGAAGCTCTTGAACGCGCCCGCCTCCATCGCCTGTCCGTTCACCTTCACCTCTTTTAACATAGCGGTAAAGAGTTCCAGGCAGTTCCTGACAGTATCGACCGCGTCGAACAAGACCTCCTTGTCCTCTTGCATATCTTTATTATATGCGAGCGGTAGCGCCTTAATCGTCGTAAGAAGGCTGATCAGACTGCCATACACGCGACCGGTCTTACCACGGATAAGCTCGGCGACGTCCGGGTTCTTCTTCTGCGGCATAATCGAGCTGCCGGTGGTAAAAGCATCGGATATCTCTATGAAATCAAACTCCGCGGAGTTCCATAATATTATCTCTTCACAAAACCGGCTCAGGTGCATCATGATAATCGCGGATACGCTCAGAAACTCGATCGCGAAATCCCGGTCAGAGACCGAATCAAGGCTGTTAGCGGAGATCTGCGAGAAACCGAGCCGCTTCGCGACAAACTCACGGTCAACATCAAACGTCGTACCGGCGAGCGCACCAGAACCAAGCGGCATACTGTCCACCCTGCCCCTGCAATCGTGTAGCCTCATAATATCCCGCTTAAACATCTGAAAATACGCCATAATATGGTGCGAAAAGCGTATCGGCTGCGCCCGCTGCAAGTGCGTATAACCGGGCATCACCAGATCGATATTGTCCTTGGATAATGACACCAGAAGCGACAGAAGCGACACGAGCCGCGCGCTTATGCCGTCGATCTCGTGACGCAGGTAGAGCCGCAGGTCAAGCGCGACCTGGTCGTTCCTGCTACGCGCCGTGTGGAGCTTCTTACCGGTGTCACCAATCCTGTCGGTGAGGGACGCCTCGATGTGCATGTGAATATCTTCATGCTCCTTTTTGAACGCGAAACTGCCGCTTTCGATCTCCTTCAGGATATCGTCAAGCCCGCTCTGGATCGCGCCAAGCTCCTCTTTCGTCAGGATACCGATTTTGTGCAGCATCGCGGCGTGAGCCTTGCTGCCGGCAATATCCTGCTTGTACAGCCTCTTATCAAAATCGATAGAAGCGTTGAAATCGTCAACCATCTCATCTGTCTTTTGGGTGAACCGCCCACCCCACATCTTCTTTGTCAACTTGTGACTCTCCTTCAGGCTAACCTGCTTTTATCCGTGCTCACCTGTTTTTATCCGTGCTCACCTGTTTTTATCCGTACGCGCCTTCTTGCTCTAATTCACTTCACCTTTTGAGTTCGTCTTGACAAGGTACATGTCAGATGTGGAGAGGCAGCAGTCGTCGCCGCCATCATCGCAGGCGCCGCAAATGCCCTGTGTACCTATCATGATAAACCCTGCGTCAGAGGTTTTTATTACCGCGTCGCCCTGCTCGAAACCGGTGTCGCCAAACGTCGTGCTCCACAGCTCCGCCCCATCTAAGTCTACCTTGACAACGTACATATCCCTGCCGCCGGCGCCGAAGGATTCTGTCCAGCCGAGCAGAATGTAATTACCGTCAGAAGCTTTCGCTATCGACCTGCCCGCGTCCTCGCCAGCGCCGCCGTACTGCTTCTCCCAGACGAGGTTTGCGTTGCCGTCTATTTTGACAAGGTACATGTCCGTCGTCAGGAGGCAGCACTCCCCGCTGTCGTCATCGCACGAGCAGCATACGCCTGTAGTACCCAGCAGCATGTATCCGCCGTCATCGGTCTGGATGACCGAAAAACCGCTATCGAAATCATCGCCGCCGAAAGCGCGCTCCCACGCGGTGTTGCCTTCGGAGTCCACCTTGACCAGGAAC
This sequence comes from Deltaproteobacteria bacterium, assembly GCA_024275075.1. Lineage (GTDB taxonomy): Bacteria > Desulfobacterota > JAJRXV01 > JAJRXV01 > JAJRXV01 > JAJRZU01. The sequence continues at coordinate 1,953 of JAJRZU010000118.1, forward strand.
ATGTCCCTGTCACCGGTGTCGATCGATTCGGTGTAGCCAAGCGCGATGTACCCGCCGTCAGAGGTCTGGATGACGGAATTACCCTTTTCGTCGCTTGTGCCGCCAAATGTCTTTTCCCATTCCTGAGTACCGTTCGCGTCAGTCTTGATAAGGTACATATCCTTACCACCGGCGCCAAGAGATGTGGTGGAACCTAATATGAGGTACCCGCCGTCAGAGGTGGCGGCTATCGCGTTTCCGCCATCATCGTCCGCACCGCCGAATGTGCGTTCCCACGCGGTCGTACCGTTGGAATCGACTTTCACCAGAAGTATATCGTCCGCACCCTGACCGGTGCTGGCTGTCGTACCCAGGAGCACATACCCGCCGTCAGAGGTGGCGGCTATCGCGTTTCCGCTGTCATCGTCCGCGCCGCCGAATGTACGCTCCCAGACTATGCTGCCGCTGTCGTCCACCTTGACCAGGTACATATCTTTCGCGCCCTGACCGGTGGAGTCCGTCGTACCAAAGAGTAGGTACCCGCTGTCAGCGGTTATGGCGGCGGCTTCCCCGAGTTCCTTGCCGCTACCGCCATAAGCTAATTCAAAAGTCTTCGCAGGGGCGCTTCCCCCGCCGCCATCGTCACCGCAACCAAAGATGAAAAGCGTGGCGGTAAGCAGAATCGTCATAATCGATGTCATATATAAGTAAATTTTTCTATTCATACTCTCTTCCCCCTTAAAGCGCCTTGTAAAAAAGATGTAATTGTAAGTTTATGGGCATGTTGCCCAATACAATATAAGGACTTTGTACAGTAAAGAAATTTCCCCTTCGCCTCCGAGCGCTTGGATGCTGTCGGCACCCCCTTTTTTCAATAATCTACAAGCGTCATTTATTGTAAGGCAAGGAGGTTTGTCTATTTGTCAACTGTCCTTTTATATTGTTTTTTCGCATAAAAGTAAAGTGTTTTTTAACCTGACAGCGCATTATGTACTAAATGAGATTCCCCGCTGATAAGAAACAGGCGCGCCTGTTCAAATTATTACTTGTAATTGCCGTAATGTGTAGTATAATTTTGTCAATACGCCTTTAGGCGGGCATAATGCCCACTAATATTGCGATAGGTCCGCAAAAAATATATTGTTAAATAAACCGCGGTTAATTGCGATGGGAAGATAGAACAGGAGGGGGAAATGTCAGAATTACGGAAAGATGTGATAACGCGTGAATGGGTAATATTAGCATCGGAGCTGGCGAAACGGCCTTACGATTTTAAGACGGAGAAACCGGTGGTAAAGAAGCTGGCGCATGACCCGAAATGCGTTTTTTGCGAGGGTAACGAAGATAAGACACCGCCCGAGGTTCTCTCGTACCGGTCACATAACTCGAAGCCCAATGGCAAGGGCTGGCAGCTTCGTGTGATCAACAATAAATTCGCGGCTCTCTCTCTTGAGGGCGATCTGCAGCGTCGCGACATAACGATCTACGACGCGATGCAGGGTATCGGCGCGCATGAGGTCGTCATAGAATCGAACGACCATTCAAAGAACATCGCCCTTTATGACCACAAGACGGTTGAAAATGTGATCTGGGCGTACTGCGACAGGTATATAGCGTTAAAGAAAGATACCAGGCTAAAATATATATCGGTCTTCAGGAACCACGGGAAAATAGCGGGGGCATCGCTTGCGCACCCGCATTCTCAGATAGTCGCGACACCGATCATCCCGCAGAAGGTATGGCAGAAAGTGAGCGGCGTCACGCAATATTCGGAGTACCGCGAAAAATGCGTCTATTGCGATATCATCGAGAATGAGTTAAAGGAGAAGTCAAGGCTTGTCATTGAGAACGGTAAGTTTGTCTCGCTAACGCCCTTCGCCTCACGGTCACCGTTTGAGACATGGATATTGCCTAAGGGTCACAGCTCGTGTTTCGCGTATATGAACCGGTTTGAGGTGAACGATTTCGCGGAGATACTTCGGGAAACGATGCTCAAGATGTATACCTGCCTCAATGACCCGCCGTATAATTATACGATAGTCACTGCCCCGTGCGATACCGATAAACTTGATAACTTCCACTGGCACATTGAGATAGTGCCGCGGCTGACAACCCCTGCCGGCTTCGAGATCGGTACGAGCATCTACATCAACGTGACGCCACCAGAGATAGCGGCGAAATTCCTTAGGGATACCAAGGTATAAGTGTTTGTGGTGATTACCGGTATTAAAGCGATCATCCCGATTCGTTATCTTGTCTGGCCGCCGGTTCTGCTTCATGGCCGAGTTCGATAGCGCCGACGATGTTACCAGCTTCATCTTTTTCAGGTGTAATATTGAATATGTAGCTCTTTGTTTCACCGGTTCGCGTAATGATATCTTTTCTTAACGTAAGCTTTGCACCATCACTGAAAACCTTACTGACCGGACATCTTCTGCAATTAAGCTCCTTTTTGTACAAAAGCTCATAACAGAATTTATTTTCAGAGATATCACCAAGCACTTCGAGCGCCTTCAGGTTGGCAAAAGTGACATTGTGCTCAGGGTCTACAATGAACAGAATTTCATCCATACTGTTTAATATAGCCTCGAATTTCTCTCTTGACTCAAGCATCATAAGGTGACATTTCGCTTCTTCGGCGAATATCAGTTTATCCTTCTTCTCCCTGAACAATATAAATCCGCCTAACAAGACAGTCCCGAAGATAAGCTCAAAGGAGACAACACTTAGTAACCTCAGCCGGTCGGTAAACTTTGCTATCTCATTTTGCGGTACTATAACCGCCAGCGACCAGCGGTTATCATCCCCTAATTCTATCGGGTAATACGCTATCTGGTTATTCGTACTCGTCTTGACGTAGTAGCTGCCAAAACCGGTCTCCCCTGCCGCCATCCTCTTCTCGAGATCAAACGATTCATGGCAGGAGTAACAGACTTTCGTCGCCTTGAAAATATTTCTATACAGCATCCCCTGATGCTTCGGGTTGCTTATCAGAGTACCTTCATTGTCAATGATCCACGCGTAACCCTCTTCACCGATTTTTACGTTTCGTATAAATTTTTCAGTGATACTCTCAAGACTGACCGCGATCAAAAGATAACCGACATTCTCCTTAGTGCTCTCTAATGTTATCGGCTCCCCTACCAAAACAAAATAGCACTTCGCCTCTTCATCAATAAATAATCTAAAGAACGATTTTAAGGGCGCCGTATGTAGCTCGTCCTTAGAGAATTTCCTTACATAATTCTTGATACAATTATTCTGTTCATACGAAAGGGTAATAAAATCACCGTCTTTACTTGTGATAAACATACCGCTTATCTTTTCAGCGTTTGCTTCGTAGTAGCGCTGAAGAACGATGCGCCTCATGCTGTTATAAAAGTACTCGTTCTTCTTGATCAGCTTATTATATGCCTTTAAATCGATCCTTAACTCATCAATAAAAGAAGAAACATTATCAGCTAACTGAGTCGCGATTATCATCAACTCTTTGTTATAACGATTCTCTAACTCTACTTTCGTTCTCTTATACGCCAAGTATTGAATGGCGAATATCCCGATAACAACAGCTGTAAGAATTATATAAATAAAGGTGTAGCGTTTTTTCTGCATGTAATTTAATAACATATTTTCATTTAATTGTAAATTGATTATTTAACAGGTGCGCCTTTTTTTCCTGTGGGTTGAATGGACAACATGCCCATTATATTTTTTCAGTCGCGCTTGAAATTATAACTAATAAATGCTATATTTGATTATGGAGTGAATAATTTTTTAGGAGGAAGATATGGCGGATGAAAATGTAATCACCGTTTATACTACACCGACGTGACCTTTTTGCACAATGACGAAAGAGTTGCTTTCCCAGGAAAACGTACCATTTAAAGCTCTTGATGTTACCAAAGACCGCGATGCATTAGCCAAGATGGTAAAGGTATCCGGGGCAAGAAGCGTACCCGTACTGGTAGGGTGCGGCGAAGTCATCGTAGGTTTTGACAAAGCGAGATTGATGCAGATGATAAACTGTGTCAAGAACAGAACCGCTGTCGAATAGATTGTTATTACAATAATAATGACGCTCATTCGGCGCCAAGGTACGCCTTTTTTACCTGTTCGTTGTGAAGTAGATTGTAAGAGGAATCTTCGAGCACAATTTTGCCGCTCTCCATCACATATCCCCTGTGCGCAAGCTTGAGGGCGGCGTTCGCGTTTTGCTCCACCAAAAGGACAGCTGTGCCTGACTGGTTTATCTCCTTAATAATATCAAATACCTGCGCAATTATCTTCGGGGCGAGTCCCAGCGACGGCTCATCAAACAGCATCAGTTTCGGGCGCAGCATCAGCCCGCGGGCAATCGCGAGTATCTGCTGCTCCCCGCCGGAAAGCGTGCCGCCATACTGCTGCCTCCGGTCATACAGCACCGGGAAGTGGTCATACATCCTTTTAAGATCCTTTTGCACCCCTTTCTTGTCTTTTCGGGTGAACGCCCCCATCATCAGATTCTCATGAATAGTCAGCTCACGGAATATCCGCCGCCCCTCGGGCACATGGCTGATACCCGTCTTTACGATCCTGTCGGTCGCCATCTTCGTGATATCCCTGCCAAGGTAGCTTATCTTACCCTTCTTCACGCGGTTAATCGCGCAGATAGACATGAGGGTGGTGGTCTTGCCGGCGCCGTTCGCACCGAGCAGACAGACTATCTCACCCTCATTTACGCTAAGGGAGATTCCTTGCAAAGCGTGCAGGTTCCCGTAATATGTATGGATATCCTCCAGAGTCAGCATCTGCCGCCCCTTTTACACATGCTGAACCTCCCCCAAGTACGCCTGAATCACCTCGGGTGACTCTTTTATCTCACCGGGCTCGCCCTGCGCGATCTTCCTGCCGTAATTCAATACTATTATCCGGTCTGATATCTTCATCACAAGCCGCATATCATGCTCGATTAGCAAGACTGTCACACCCGTTTCGCGTATCTTGTTGATAAGACGCATCAGCTGGTTCGTCTCCTGCGGGTTCATACCGGCCGCAGGCTCGTCCAGGAGCAAAAGCGCCGGTTCTACGGCAAGAGCGCGGGCAATCTCCAAAAGCTTCTGCTCGCCATAAGGCAGGTTCGACGCAAGCTGCGCCGCTTTGTGCGGAATACCGACAAATTTCAGGGCGTGCATGGAATTTTCAAGTATCTGCCGCTCAAGGTCTTTGTAGCGTTTGGTAAGGAATATCGCACCGAAAAAGTGGGTCTTTGTCTTCGCGTGCCGCCCGATCTTCACATTGTCAACGGCGCAAAGGTTCGGGAAGAGCCGGATATTCTGGAACGTGCGCGCGATACCCGCCTTGGCTATCTTATCAGGCCTGTACCCGGTGACCTTCATTTTCTTACCGCTACCGTGGAAATAGATGTCGCCGCCGGTAGGTTTGATGACACCGGTTAGGCAGTTGAACAGTGTGGTCTTGCCTGCTCCGTTAGGCCCGATCAGGCTGACGATCTCACCGCGTTTGATGTTAAAAGAAACGTCATCTACCGCTTTGAGGCCACCGAAATACTTTTTAAGATTATTTATCTGTAAAAGCATCTTTCACCTTTATATGACAAAAGACGCTACCCTCACCTTTGAACGTGACCCATTTAGTGTCTTCACGCCTCTTAAAGATATTATTTTTACCCTTTATTATGCGCGACCTAAGCTCGCCGTACCAACCGATCACATACTCTAATTTTATGGCCAGCGGGTTTTGCGCGTCGATCGTATGAGTGAAGAGCTCATCATTGGAGATAAGCACGACAACACCGGTACCATTTAGCTTGATCAGCTCGAAATCCTCGGAGAATTCCTTCGACGGGTTCTCATACTTTACATTCTTTTCAAATGCCAGAAGGTGCTCTTCCTTTACGTAAAAAGTATCACTCTCTAACGCAAAAGGCGTAATGCTGTGATCATCGGTGCAAAGCACCAAAGAGCCGCCGCCAGAGACCCTGATGATCGGGTCGCCCGGGTCACCGAGCAGGATGTCCGTCTCCTTCTTTGAGATGATCTTGTTCGCACCCTTAAAATTCAGGTTCCCGCTGAACGACTCGATGAGGGAAAGCCGCGTATAAACTTCATCAGTGATATTAAACTTGATGAATTTGTCATAAATATTCACTAATTCCAGGCTGTCGGCAAAAGCGAGCGTCTCTCTTTTTAACTTTCTCGCGATCTGGCTGACAGGTAGTATCGCCGCTTCCTTCGCTGCGGCGTCATGCTCAAATTCAGCGTCCTTCTCAACGCCTCTTCGCCCGGTACCGGAATATTCCTCTAACACTAGTTCCTTCACTTCAGGGGCTTGAACCTTTGGCTTACCCTTTGGCTTACCCTTTGCCCCCTGTTTCGCCTGCTTGATCCTAGACTTGACTTCTGTTATCATCTTCTTGCTGCCGGTCTGCTCAAAAAGTTTAAGCGCCTTATCAAATTCTTCCTTGTTCATGTAAATGAGCCCTAAGTAGTTCGACGCCCGTTTGTTGTTCGGCGCAAACTCGAGCGTCTTTAAAAACTGCTCATGCGCAAGCTCCAAAAGACCCTCTTTATAATATATTATACCAAGATTAAGGTACAAAGACGGGAAGTTCGGCACCTTATCCAACAGCTTCTTGTAAAGGGACGCCGCCTCCGTATGCAGCCCGAGCTTGAAAAGCACCATACCAAGGTAATTCTGGATCTCCTTGTTATCCGGGTGGGATTCATACAATTTCTCAAAGATATCCTTCGCTTCGACATAGTTCCCCGACTCTAAAAGCTCGCACCCGGTAGTGATCATCTTCTTCGTATTGCTCTCTTTTGACTTGTTAGCCATTTTTCTTCCCCTAAGAATTATTTTATGATACCCTTCAAAAACGTAAGCGCATCATCCTTGCTGTAGATATTCCCATTAAGGCCGCCGCGAACCCCTTCTAACCCATGGATTATTGTAAAAACGTCAGGGAACCTTATCTCGTCTTTCACCATATCAAAATTGTCGAGCAGTCTGTCGCCGGCGCCGCTAAAAACTATCTCACCCTCTTTTATTATCAGGACTGTGTCAGAAAAATCAAGGAAATTCTCAATATTGTGGCTGATGCAGATAATGGTCTTACCGGCACTGTGCAGCCGCTTGATCACCTTTATCAGGCTCTTGCGCGCGGTGTAGTCCAGCCCGACAGTCGGTTCGTCGAAGACAATCAGCTCCGGTGCGTTCACCAGCACGCACGCGATCGCGGCTTTGCGTCTCTCACCGCTGCTCAGGTTGAAGCTTAACCTGTCCTTATACTCCTCGTAGTCCAGCCCGACAAGGCTCAGCGTCTCCTTTACCCTGGCGGCGATATCGCTCTGGCTCAGCCCGCCGTCTCTTTGCAGCACAAAAGAGACATCCTCATAAACCGTCCTCTCGAAGAGCTGCTCCTCAGGCGTCTGGAAGATCATACCGATGCGTTTTTTCAGCGCCCTGCCCGAATGAGCGAAAGCGTCCTCCCCGTTGAAGAAGACGCTCCCCTTCGTAGGGCGGATAAGACCGGTGATTAGCTGCGCGAGCGTTGTCTTGCCGCTACCGTTCCTGCCGCAGATAAGAACAAACTCACCGTTATTGATGCTGATACTGATATTGTTTATGACATTCCTGCTCGAGGATAAGTTCGGGTTGTAATTCAGGTAAACGTTTTTTAGGTTGACATCCACGATAGCCTTTTCACGGTCAACAGGTGCGCCTGACTTTTCACGGTAACAGGTGCGCCTGACTTTTGTTTTGCGGGTTATATAATCTTTTTCACCCTGTTTCGCGCATCGACATAGACAAGCCTGGGTTTGTGGCTCGCGGTCGCGTTCTCATGTAGCATAGTGTAGCTGGCGATGATGATGATATCGCCCTTTTTGATAAGGTTCGCGGCGGCGCCGTTTACGCAGATCTCACCGTTGCCAGGGGTACCGGCAATGGCGTAGGTCTCCAGGCGGCTGCCGTTCGTCACATCATACATCTGCACCTTCTCATAAGGCAGGATATCCGCGGCGTCCATCAAATCCTTATCTATCGTTACGCTGCCCTCATACTCTAAATCCGCGTCTGTAACGGTTACGCGGTGTATCTTTGACTTCAACATGAATCTATACAACTTGTACTCCCTATAATAATTTTCTTTTTTTAACCACAGAGGCTCAGAGTAGACACAAAGGACACAGAGATTTTTGTTTTAAAAAGCTTTTCTCCGCGAACTCTGTGGTTCATTCTATAGTCTCTTCAAAACAATATTGTCGATGAGCCTCGTACCGCCGATGTAAGCTGCGACAGCCATCAACGCGGCCTCATCCACCCTTTTAAGATCTTTTAACGTATTAATATCCACTATTTTAACATAATCTATTACAAAGCCATTTGAGTTTATCATATTTACAGCATTTTTGATAATTTTTAAAGAACTTTTTTCACCGGACAGAAAAAAATTTTTCTATTCCTTCAGCGATCCGTATAAAACCGCCGCTCTTTTTCGGGCATCATCACTTAAATAATCATTCCTCGAACTCAGCGCAAGACCGCTTGGTTCCCTGACTATCTTCCCACCAATGATCTTTATATCGAAATCCAGCTCTTTGACCATCTTCTTTATCATCACAAGCTGCTGATAGTCTTTCTCACCAAAGAACGCTTTGTGCGGCTTCACAATATTTAAGAGCTTTGCGACAACGGTCGCGACACCTTTGAAATGATCCGGCCTTGACGCCCCGCACAGATTACTGGTCACGCCCGCTACCTCCACGGAAGTCGAGAAGTCACCGCCATACAGATCGTCATGCTCAGGCGCGAAGATATAATCGACCCCTTTTTCCATAGCAATCCTCTTATCCTTCGCAAACTGCCGGGGGTAGCTGCCAAAATCCTCATCCGCTCCGAATTGCAGTTTGTTGACGAAGATGCTCACCACCGTGACATCGCACCGCTTTTTGCACATCTGTATTAGCGAGGTGTGACCGCGGTGAAAAGCGCCCATAGTCGGTACGAGCCCGATCACGCGGCCGTCACTTCTAAGCGAGTCAGCGACCCTTTGCATCGTTCGTGTTTTTCGTATTACTTTCATCATGGTCTACTTAAAAGTGTGCTCATCCGCCGGGTACGTCCCATCCCTGACCTCGCTGATGAAGTTGCTCACGGCATCCTTGATCTCAACGCCAAGCTCCTTGTAGCGCTTCACAAACCGTGGCCGCACCCTGTCGTACATCCCTACAATATCCTGCGTCACCAGTACCTGACCGTCGCAGTGTTTACCAGCGCCGATACCGATGGTCGGTATCGCAGCGCTCTTCGTAACTTCCTTCGCGAGCTCGACGGGAACGCATTCGAGCAGGAGCGAAAACGCACCGGCATCCTGAACCCGTTTCGCGTCATCGAGCAGTTTTTGCGCCGCGTCCCCCCTGCCCTGCACCTTATAACCGCCCATCTGGTGGATCGTCTGCGGCGTGAGCCCGAGATGCGCCACGACAGGTATACCGATCTG
>JAJRZU010000119.1 GCA_024275075.1 Deltaproteobacteria bacterium
CTGGGGAGAAAGCCCCGCGGGGTTCCGCATCATCAATATTATGTTCCATTTCCTGACCGCGGTGGTCATCTTCTACCTCACGGCGCTGCTATTTAACAGTGATGTTGTCGCGTTCACAGCTGCCGCGCTCTTCGCCGTGCATCCGGTAAACGTGGAGGCTGTCAGCTTCATCTCCGCGCGCGGTAGCGAGATGTGCGGGTTTTATTACCTCATTGCGCTACTCTTCTTCATCCTGCATAGACAAAAGGGGAAGCGAATGTTCCTGGCGCTTTCCGCGGTCTCTTTCTTCTGGTCGCTTCTATCAAAAGAATTCGCCGTCACATTGTTTGTCGTAATGATCGGTTATGACATCTCTTTCAAGGATACACCATGGAGGAAAGCCGCCGCTTCATACATACCCTTCGCGGCTCTTACCGGCTTATATCTCTTCGCACGCTCTGTCGCTGCCGGCGGCGGCGGATTACAGGTGGAGATTTTCACCAAGGATATGATGCTAAGGCTGGTAGACGCGCCATTGATTATCGTAAAGTATATGACCTTATTGCTGTTCCCCGCGGGATTGACGATAGATTATAAGTTCAGCAATACTGTTTCGCTGCTCTCTTTTAACACTTTTGCCGCCTTAGCTGTGATTTGCGCAACACTCTTTTTTCTGCTCAAGGTGAGGAGGTCAAACAAGCCCGTATTCGTATGCGCGCTTATATTTTTAGCGCCGCTTTTTCTGGTGAGCGGTATATTACCCGTGCAGGGTGAATCAGCGCTCGCGGACAGGTGGCTTTACATCCCCGCGGCGGGTTTCTTGATGATCGCGGCATACTATTTACTCTTTGCGTACCGCGGCCATAAACAGCGCCGCCTGCTTCAGAAGCTTGTCACGATAAGTCTTGTGATGATCATTGCTCTTTTCAGCTATGAGACGATAAAGAGAAATCGTGTCTTTAAGGATGAACACGCTCTGTGGCACGATACAGTGCAAAAATCGCCCGCCAGCTTCAAAGCGCACCTTAACCATGGCTACGCGCTGTACAAAACAGGGGACACGGAGCCGGCATCCGATGAGTTTTACATCGCGCTTGACTTAAAGCCCGGCTCACCAAAGGCGTACTATAATATCGCCGTTCTTTATCAGAACAATATGGATTATGAAAGGGCGATCGATGAGTATGAGAAGATCATTGTAAGCGGGTATATCTTTGTTGACGCGGTAATGAACCTCGCGGAATGTTATCTGAAGACCGGTGATAATATCCAGGCGCTCATATATTATAAACGCGTGCTTAGGATGGATCCCGGCATACCGAAAGCTCTGCTTGGCATCTCAAATATATATGCCGAATTGGATAATAAAAACAAAGCCATGGAATACAAAGAGATGTATGACCAGGCGCTGCTAAGAAAAAAACGTCACTAACCCACGCCCCCTGATACAGGCACAATAATGTAATTTCGTTTCTCATAGTGTAAAAAAGGTTGAATTAGGTATATAATTTTGCTATAATCCAGCTCATTTGAAAAATGACAGGGAAAAGGGATGAGATCTATGACAGAACGAAAATTTACGTTGAATAACGTACGGGAACCAAATCTATACAGGGAGATATTCCCTTATGACACCGTATGCAAGCTGACATTTGAAAACGAATCCGTCGATACTGACATGCCCAAGGATATCTTTATCACTGATACCACTTTCCGTGACGGTCAGCAGGCGAGGCCGCCGTATAAAATCGAGCAGATCGTGAAAATATACAAATATCTTCACGCCTTGGGCGGCCCTAATGGCGTGATAAGGCAAAGTGAGTTCTTCTTATATACCGATAAGGATAAGAAGGCGGTGGAGAAGTGTCTTGACAAAGGGTACGAGTTCCCCGAGGTCACAGGTTGGATAAGGGCGGTAAAAAGGGACTTTCAGATCGTCAAGGAGATGGGTCTCAAGGAGACCGGTATCCTGACCTCGGTATCGGATTATCACATATTCCTGAAACTGAAAAAAAACCGGCGCCAGGCGATGGACGGGTACCTTGATGTCGTACGCACCGCGCTGGAGGCGGGCATCAAGCCAAGGTGCCACTTCGAGGACGTAACGCGGGCGGATATCTACGGTTTTTGTATCCCGTTCGCTATCGAGCTGATGAAGCTGTCCAAAGAGAGCGGCATACCGATCAAGGTAAGGCTTTGCGATACGATGGGTTATGGTGTGCCATTCCCGACGGCGACGCTGCCAAGATCAGTCCCTAAGCTTATCCACGCGTTCAGGAAGGACGCCGGTGTACCAGCCGCCCTGCTTGAGTGGCATGGTCACAACGATTTCCACAAGGTGCAGGTAAACGGCGCGGCGGCGTGGCTGTATGGTTGCGGCGCTGTCAACGGCGCTCTGTTAGGGCTCGGTGAGAGGACGGGCAACCCACCGATAGAGGGCATGATCATCGACTATATCAGCATAAAGGGCGAAAACGGGATCGATACGCCTGTCATCACGGATATCGCCAACTATTTCAGGAAAGAGATGCGGGTACACATACCGCATAATTACCCCTTCGTCGGTGAGGAGTTCAATTCCACAAAGGCGGGTATTCACGCTGACGGTATCTCGAAGAACGAGGAGATATACAACATATTTGATACAAAGAAACTGTTGAAGCGGCCGGTGGTCGTCGCGATAACCGATAAATCCGGTCTCGCCGGTATCGCCCACTGGTTCAACAGCCAGTCGAATATAATCAATGTAAGGCGGGTCAGCAAACTGCACCCGGGAATCGCGAAGATGAATGAGTGGATCCAGAAGCAGTATCTCCACGGAAGGGTCACGTGCGTCTCGAATGAAGAGATGGAGAAGCTCGCGAAGAAGTACCTCCCTGAATATTACGTTTCACAGCTTGACAGGATAAAAGATCGTGCGCGTCATCTCGCAGAGGGGATAATAAAGGCTGTCTGCAAAAAATCAGGTATCCGGTCGATGGATCACGAGCTTCAGGAACCTGTCCTTAAAACCCTCATCTATGATAATCCGTTCGTGCAGTTCGCCTACATCACAAACGACGCCGGTATCAAGACGACGCGAAACATCACCGCGCATGTGAACAAATCGATCTATGAGAAGATCGGTCTGCATGAGGACTTTTCGAACAGGGAGTGGTTCTTAGGCCCGATAGAGGACGGGAAGGTGCATATCAGCGACCTGTTCTCGTCTTACTTCACCGGTGAGCTGTGCCTCACGGTATCCGCACCGATACGCGACAAAGCCACGGGCATCATCAAAGGTGTTGTCGGGCTGGACATAAAGTTTGAACATTTAGCGAAAACAGAGGATGAGAAAGAGTAAAATATGGGAAAAACTATAGTTGAAAAAATAATTTCCGCACATACCGGTAAAGAAGTGAGCGCCGGTGATTTTGTCGTAGCCGACGTTGACGTCGTGCTGGCTCAGGACGGGACGGGGCCGCTGGCGGTCAGGCAGATCGAAAAGATGGGGTTCGATACGGCGGCGCTGCCGGAAAAAACGGTGCTGTTCTTAGACCATGCCGCGCCCAGCCCGAAAAAGGAGCTCTCTAACGACCACATCACCCTGCGAAACTTCGCGAGGAAGACCGGTGTGCAGGTATCTGACATCGGTGACGGTGTCTGCCACCAGGTGATCCCTGAAAAGTACCTTAACCCGGGCGAGATACTCATCGGCGCTGACTCTCACACATGTACAGGCGGCGCGCTGGGCGCTTTCGCGACCGGTATGGGCTCAACGGATGTCGGTGTCGGGATCGCCATGGGCAAGACATGGCTCAGGGTACCCGAAACATTCTTGTTCAGGATAACCGGTGAGTTCCAAAAGGGTGTCTACCCCAAGGACCTCATCCTGCACATTATCGGTACTATCGGTGCGGACGGCGCCACATACAAGGCGATGGAGTTTGCCGGCCCCGCTATTAAGGCGATGGAGATGACCGACAGGATGACGCTGAGCAATATGGCGGTGGAAGCCGGTGCGAAGTGCGGACTCATCGCGTCCGACGCTGTGACGAAGACGTTCCTTGTCGAGCGCGGCAGAGGCGATAAATTCGTCAGCATAACCGCCGACGAGGACGCGGTTTACGAGAAGGTGTTTGATATCGATGTCTCGGGGCTGAAACCAACCATATCGTTCCCGCATAAGGTCGATAATACAAGGACGATCGATTCTCCTGACTGCGCCGGCGTAAAGATAGACCAGGTATTTATCGGTACCTGCACGAACGGCCGCATCAAAGACCTTCGGATCGCGGCGGGTATGCTCAAGGGCAGGAAACGGCACCCGGACACGAGGCTGATAGTCACCCCTGCATCAAGGGAGATATACGGCCAGGCGCTCGAAGAAGGTGTTTTGAAGATATTCAACGATTTCGGCGCGTCGATCAACACGCCCGGTTGCGGCGCCTGCGTCGGTGTCCACCAGGGCGCGCTCGGTGACGGTGAGCGGTGTCTCGCTACCCAGAACCGGAACTTTCAGGGCAGGATGGGTAACACAAAAGGGTTCATATACTTAGCGTCACCGGCTGTTGCCGCGGCAACGGCGATCGAGGGCGTTATCGCAGACCCGAGAAAATACTTATAAGCTTGAAGGGATAAAGGATAAATGATATTACAGGGAAATTCATGGAAATTTGGTGACGATATAAGCACAGACCACATTGCGCCCGGGCGGCTCTTCCATCTCAGGTCAAACCTGCCGGAATTAGCGAAGCATGTTCTGGTGGACGCAAGGGAGGATTTCGCCCCGAACGTGAAAAAGGGCGATTTTGTCGTTGCCGGCAGTAATTTCGGGCTCGGCTCCTCGCGGGAACACGCCCCGACAATAATAAAGATAGCCGGTGTGAGCGCGGTAATCGCAAAATCGTTCGCACGGATATTCTTCAGGAACTGCGTAAATATCGGCCTGCCAGCGATCATCGCGGATACGGATAAGATAGATGAGGGCGACAAGCTTGAGGTCGAGCTCTCCGCGGGTGTGATCAACAACGTGACAAAGGGTATAAAGCTGACCTTTTCTCCGCTGCCTGACGTAATGACCAGGATCCTCGCAGATGGAGGGCTGGTGGAGCATATCAAAAAGAACCAGGGATTTAACCTATAATAAATATCTTGACCGCGGGCTGCGCGGATTTACAGGATAAGTAAACCTCTAAGAACATAGATGGATTTGCAAAGTTCACCAAGAAAGCTCTTTTATAAGTAAATCTCGAAGCTCTCTGTGTTGTACCCAGCGCCTCTGTGGTTAATAAATTTTAATAAGGAGATGGCATGATGCCATAAACAATAATGAGAAAAATTCTCTGGTTATGTACAATATTTATATCATTAACAAAATTATTTCGGAGTGGAATTTTATCATAGGAGATACCATGTCAGAATATAAATTATCAAAGCCGCCGGTAGTCGGGGAGAAGATAACCGTAAGGAGCGACAATTCATTAGCGGTGCCCGATAACCCGATAATACCTTTCATAGAGGGGGACGGCATCGGGGCGGACGTCACGAAGGCCGCGCTTTTTGTGATCGATTCCGCGGTCAAAAAAGCTTATGGTGACAAAAAGATGATCTCATGGTTTGAGATATTCGCCGGTGAGAAGGCGTACAATCTATGCTGTGAGTGGCTGCCGGCGGAGACGCTCAGGGCGATAACGGAATATTGTGTGGCGATAAAAGGGCCGCTCACCACACCGGTCGGCGGCGGGATAAGGAGCCTTAACGTCGCTATCAGGCAGAAGCTTAACCTGTACGCGTGCGTCAGGCCGATACGGTACTTTCGCGGGGTACCGTCACCGGTGAAAGAGCCTGAAAAAGTGGACGTTGTCATATTCAGGGAGAACACCGAGGACGTATACTCTGGTATAGAGTTCGCACAAGGGAGTGACGAGTGCGTAAGATTGATAGAGTTCCTGCGCGACAGTTTTGGCATAAACGTCCTGCACGATTCTGGTATCGGCATCAAACCGATCAGCAAGACAGCGACGAGCAGGCTCATGAAGATGGCGGTTTTATACGCTAAGAAGCACGGTTTGAAGAGCGTGACGTTAGTCCACAAGGGTAACATAATGAAATTTACCGAGGGCGCCTTCAAAGAATGGGGATATGAACTTGCAAAATCAGAATTTGATGATATAACTATAACAGAGGATGAAGTTTATAAAGATCATGACGGTAAAGTCCCTGAAGGGAAGATACTCATCAAGGACAGGATCGCCGACGCGATGTTCCAGCAGCTTTTGCTAAGACCAGAAGAGTATGACGTCCTTGTAATGCCGAACCTGAACGGTGACTATATGTCAGACGCCGCGATCGCACAGGTAGGCGGGCTCGGGCTCGGACCCGGTGCGAACATCGGTGAGAAGGCGGCGGTATTTGAGGCGACGCACGGCACGGCGCCAAAGTACGCGGGTATGGATAAGGTGAATCCGGGCTCGCTCATACTCTCGGGAGTGATGATGTTAGACCATCTCGGTTTCAACGAAGCGGCGACGGTAATAGTGGACGCTTTGCAGAAAACGATTTTACAAAAGCGGGTCACCTACGATTTAGAACGGCTCATGGACGGCGCGACGCTTCTGAAGTGTTCGGAGTTTGCCAAGGCGATCGTTGAAAATATGTAGTTCATTACGATGCACCATTATGTGACTGTTGTCAGATAGAATATTTCGCATATTAAAAGCCTGCGTTGCAAGTTATTGATATTGCGGGGTGCCGACAACGGAGGCGAAGGGGCCAAGCCCCTTAAATTGGACTGGGCATCATGCCCACATGAAAGCGGCGGAATATGCAGATCGATGCGATAATATTAGCGGGCGGCGCGGGTAAGCGGCTCTGGCCGCAGAGCCGGAAAACGTCACCGAAACATCTTCTTAAGCTAAGTGACGACGGTGACACCCTTTTGTATATGACTATCATAAGGACACTGCTCCTTGCCCCGCAAAGGGTGCTCATTATAACGAACAAGGATTATTCAAAAGAGGTCTACTGGGAGATCGATAAAGTCAAGGGCTCTGAAGAGTACCTTAAGCTGATTGAGAAGCAGGATATCCTTTTTACAGTAATACAAGAGCCGCAAAGCATGAACACCGCACCGGCGGTCGCTACCGGCGCGTACGTCTTAAACAGTGACAACAACTCGAATGTCGCTGTCATGTTCCCCTCAGATCACCTCATCACAAACGAACAGTTCTTTTTGCAGGCGATAAAGAGCGCCTATTCCATCGCGAAAAAGGGGTATGTCGTCACGTTAGGGATCGCCCCGACAGGACCGGCGACCGGCTACGGCTATATTGAGACCGAGAACAGAAAAGGTAAGCGCTGGTATACCGTGAAAAGTTTCAAGGAGAAGCCTGACGAGAAGACCGCAAATAAATACTTTAACAGTGAGAATTACTATTATAACAGCGGCATGTTGATCTTCAGGCCGGTTGACATGATAAAGGAATTTGATAAGCACATGCCCGGGCTTTCTAATGAGATGCGCAAGATAAAGGGTGTCAATGTCGCCGACCCGGCCTTTGGCAGGCTGCTGGCGCAGATATACAAGGATATCGAACCAGAATCCATCGATTACGGTATCCTTGAAAAATCAAAGAATGTCGCTGTCGTACCCGCGGGCTTCAAGTGGAGCGATTTAGGTTCATGGGCAAGCTTGTATGATGTGCTGGAAAAGGATGATAACGGGAATGTCCTTACCGGTGATGTCATTCAGATCAACTCAACGGGTTCGTTTATAAGGGGCGGCAAGAGACTGGTAGCCGCCGCCGGTATAAACGATCTTATCGTGATCGATTCTGACGACGCTTTATTGATATGTGACAGAGGCAGCGCTGAGGGCGTGAAGGCTATAGTCAACCTCTTAGAAGAGAAGGGGCACAAAAAACTCACTTGATGTTCAACGAAAAGATATTCAGGAAGTATGATATAAGGGGCGGATTTGAGCGCGATTTTGACTTGGACTTTGTAAACTTGCTGGCAAAAGGGTACTGTAGTTACATAATCAACAACTCAAACGAACCATATCCGCCGGTTATCTCGATCGGGTATGATGCAAGGCTCTCATCGTGCGCGATAAAAGACGCGTTCATCAGCGGGATCATCGAGTCCGGGCTGAGCGCCGTAGATATCGGGCTGGCGCCGACGCCGCTTCTTTATTATTCACTGCAAGGCGGTGACTTTGCCGGTGGCGTGATGATCACCGGAAGCCATAACCCGCCGGAGTATAACGGGTTCAAGATGTGCATCGGCGCCGATTCCATTTTCGGCGGTGCGATTGACGAAATAAAGGGGATTGTCCAGAGCGGCGCTTTCGTCAGCGTGAGCAGCGTTGCGGCAAAAAGTACCCGACGCGATTATAACACCCACTACCTTGATTTTTTCAAGGGGCATTTCACAGATAGCGGTAGAAGTATTAAGGTAGCGGTGGATGCCGGTAACGGGGTCGGCGGTGAGTTGCTTGTGCAGGCTCTCGAGGACTATGGCTGCGATGTGACGCCGATGTATACTACGCCAGACGGCAGTTTCCCGAACCATCACCCTGATCCTGCGAAGATAGAGAACATGCGGGATCTCATAAATTGCGTCAGGGAAAACGGGCTTGATATCGGGATCGCGCTTGACGGTGACTCAGACAGGCTCGGGGTGATCGACAACGGCGGTGGGATAGTCGCACCGGATATTTACATGATACTCTTCGTGAAAGAGATATTGACGCGGGCGCCGGGCGCTACATTCATCGCGGAGGTGAAATGCTCGAAAGTCCTTTATGATGAGGTCAGAGCCGCCGGCGGTAAGATAATAATGTACAAAACCGGGCACTCGCTCATCAAGGATAAGATGAAGAGGACGAACGCGTTATTGGCCGGTGAGATGAGCGGACATATCTTTTTCAAGGACGGCTACTTCGGTTTCGATGACGCTATATACTCCGCCATGAGGCTTGTCAATATCTTGCGCCAGAGCGGCAAGAGCCTGCGTGATCTTACCAGTCAGTACATGATATATAAGACGACACCTGAGCTGCGCATAGCCGTACCAGATGAGGTAAAGTTCGAGCTTATGGAGAAGCTAAAAGACCGGTTCTTTGAATTAATGAGAACAGGTAGTGACATCAAAGATATCGCGACTATAGATGGTGTCCGCATATCTTTTGATGCTGGCTGGGGGCTCGTCCGCCCCTCAAACACGGAACCTCACTTTGTCTTGAGGTTTGAAGCGATTGATGCGTTATCCTTGGAAAAGATCAGGGATTTCATCTTGAATGAAGTAAGCAAAGTAACTGGGTTTACTTGAGTCGTGACCATGGTCTATATAAAAAAGATACACGAATACAAATTATGGATTGATTTTTTACCGTTTATCTATTAAACTGTTTCAAAACGAATGATTTTTTTAGGAGGCGGCATGATGCCGCAGTCAATATGTCAGCAAAATGCGTGTATTTCACGTAAATTGAAACTTTTATGGTTTGTTGCTTGACTTGTTTCATTAAAAGAGGAGGAAGTGATGAAGATACTCGTTGTTGATGATTCTTCTACAATGAGAAGGATAATTAAGAACACCCTGGTGCGGATCGGTTATGATGACATTGTCGAGGCGGAGCATGGCGTTGACGCGCTGTCAAAGTTAGACGGCGTCGGAATGGTGCTCACAGACTGGAACATGCCGGTGATGGACGGACTCACTCTGGTGAACTCTATAAGAAGCAATGACCAGTATAAAACCGTACCGATCATTATGGTGACGACGGAGGCCGCGAAAGAGGAGATCGTCGTCGCGATTAAGGCGGGAGTGAACGATTATATCATCAAACCGTTTAATCAAAATACTCTCCAGGAAAAAATAAGTAAGATATTAGGAGGGTAGTCCAGATGAAATTTTTTATCGACAGTGCGGATATCAACGAAATAAAAGAGGGGATCGAGCTTGGTTTAGTCGATGGAGTAACGACGAACCCGTCATTGATATCAAAAGTCAACAAGGATTTTGATACTATTGTAACAGAGATATTAGAGGCGGTGGACGGGCCGGTCAGCCTCGAAGTCATCGGCAGTGAACACACGCAGATGATAGCTGAGGCGCAAAACCTTGTAAAGCTCGGCGGCAACGTCGTAGTCAAGGTACCGATGACCGAAGAGGGGTTAAAGGCTGTCAGGGTCTTGAGCAAGGAAGGCATCCGCGCGAACGTGACGCTGATATTCTCACCGCTTCAGGCGCTGTTGGCGGCAAAAGCGGGCGCCGCTTTCATCAGCCCCTTTATCGGCAGGTTAGACGATATCGCTTATGTCGGTATGGAGCTTATCGAGAAGATCCAGCATATTTTAAGCAACTATGATTATACGTCAGAGGTAATTGTCGCAAGTATAAGGAATCCGCTTCATGTATTAGACGCGGCTCTTATCGGCGCTGATATTGTCACAGTACCTCTGAAAGTGATAAAGCAGCTTGCCCGACACCCATTGACCGATGTCGGGATCAAGAAGTTCTTGCAGGATTGGGAGAAAGTACCCGGAAGCAAGAACTTTTAATCCGCAGAACAACAGGCGAGCCTGCTAAATTTGATTGTGGGGGAATATGAAAGTGTGCCTGAAGGCAAGCTTATTGCGTCTCTTTTTATGCAGTGTTTCCGTGGCGTTTGCCTGCTTCCTTGTGTCTATTGACAGCTCATTTGCCAGAGATACTCTCGATCAGGGCTTGAACCTTATAGAAGAGACCTCAAAGATGACCAGGGAGATCGTCACTTATGACAACCCGCACCTGAAACTTGACTGCAATAAGTGCCATAAAGGCAAGGTAACCAGGCGTACAAAGAAAAGGGATGTTAAGCTTAAGTTTAAATATGTAGTGGAGCTTTGTGATTCATGCCATAAAGGAGCGAACCTTCATCCCGTCGGTGTTACCCCCTCAAAAGTGGAGCCGCCGATAGAAGTGCCTAATTATCTGCCCTTAGGTAAAAAGGGTAAATATAAGAATAAAGTCATCTGCACGACATGCCATGAGATACACGTCAAGAGGACGTCAAATTACTTGTTAAGAGGTTTTGCGGGCAGCTCGTCCGCGATGTACGCTAAGTTCAAGAACCACCAGGATTTCTGCTTTTCATGCCATAAGGAGAACCTTACTAAGCGCTCGCCTCATGAGGGTGATGAAAAGGCCTGCGTCTTTTGTCACATCACTGACCCTGAGTCTTCTGACAATCCAGAGACGACTGTCAGGCTGGATATAATAAGGCGATGCAATTTCTGCCACATGAAATTGCAAGGGGCGCATTTCCTTGCCGTAAACGCTTTTGCCGATAAGACACTTCAAGAAGATATACCCGGCCTGAAACTCCCGTTCATCGGTGGGAACATCACTTGCGTCACATGTCATGACCAGCACTTCGAATCAACGCTCCCGCATAAATTGCGGCCCGCGTTCGTCAGTTTCGCCGAGCAATCGGTCAGGATCAACCCGCACTGGACTGGTACGTTTTGTCTGACATGCCATGACAAGGTGCCGAAGAAGGGCGAGAAACCGACATTCCTGTTTGACGGTGACATAACGCTTGTCTGCAACAGGTGCCACGAGACTGAGGAAGCGACGGCAGACATTCACCCTGTGGACATGGCGCCGCCGGACAATGATTTTGTACAGGTACCGAAGAAATTCCCGTTATGGAACGGGGTTGTGACTTGTACGACGTGCCATGACCTCTCCACCCAGACCGAAATAAATGATAAGGAGCGGCGGCGGAACCCGCTATTCTTGCGCTACGGCCCTTACGAGACCAGAAACGACATCTGCTTTAGCTGCCATAACCCGCAGACTTACGAACAGCAGTCTCCCCATGTTCAGCTTGATGACGATGGTAATATTGTCGATGCGAAATGCCTCTTTTGCCACTCTTCGCGCCCTGATGTAAAGGTGGCCGGGATCAGGCCGAAGATGTTCAAAGGCGATGTATCCACGTTTTGTTTCGGCTGTCACTCCGGTAAAGATGAGAAACATCCAGTGGGGGTAACGCACCAAGGCGTGACGCCATCAAAAGACAGGGTGAAATGTATGAAAAAATCCGAGAAAGTAAGAAACCTGTCTCTTCCTTTATACGAGGGGAACCTCTTTTGCGGGACTTGCCATAACCCGCACCAGGCGGGCGTATTAAAAGGGAACGCCGCCGCGGGTGCGGGGAAAGCGGAGAAACTGAAACTCCCCAAAGGTTTTGAGATGTGCGTCGCCTGCCACTGTGATAAAGGTTCCTTGGAATAGTAATAAAAATGAATCTCCTCATAGCAAGTTGTGGGGAATAAAAATCCACAAAAACAGGCAAGCCCCATAAAAAACAGGTGCGCCTGTTGACAATCAATGATTTATAAGATAGCCTTTTAAAAAGAACAGGAAAAGGAGGAGGGTTTATGAGCCAGGATGATATAAACAAAATTGCTGAGATGATAAAAAAAGGGGTTAAGAATGCTTATGATGAAATTTCAAAATCGATCTCTATCTTCACTAACAAAGCAAACAAAGGTGCGAGAGAGATCGCTTTGAAGCTTGAGATCCCAAGGCTGGAGAAGAAGAGAACGGAAGTCCTTGAAAAAATCGGCAAGATAATTTCTGATACGGCAGACGTTAAGCTTAAAGACGAGTCGGCAAACAAAAAGTTAAAAAAACTGCTGAAAAACGCGAAATCCATCACCAATGAAATAAGCAGTATCGATTCTGAGATAAGCGAATTGGATAAGGAGTTAAAAAACGCGCCGAAACCGGCAAAGAAAAAGGCAACCGCGAAAAAACCGGCTGTCAAAAAGACGGCGGTAAAAAAGGTTGCTACGAAAAAAACTACCGCCAAGAAAACCCCAGCAAAGAAGGCTGCGCCTAAAACTTCGACTAAGAAGACAACGACCGCAAAAAAATCCGTGACTAAGAAACCAGCGGCAAAGAAATCCGCGGTAAAGAAGGCTACTGTGAAGAAACCAGCGGTAAAGAAAGCGGCTCCGAAGAAAAAGAGCGAAGAGAAGGCAGAAACAAAAAGTTCTTAGGGGTCATATTCCGTGGCAGTATTGGGTGCAGCCCGGGTTCGCCTGGGGCAGGACTGTCTCCACGTTCCTCATGTGGCATTCCTGGCACTCGCTGTCCCCTTTAAGCGTGACGTAGAGTATGTGGTACGTGTTCCGCCACACTGCGTCCTGCTCGTGCGATTCATGTATCGCTGCGTTATCTCCGGTATACTCGACCAATATGTCATACTTTTGCGCACCATAATCATCGGTATCCGTATGGCAGTCGCTACATGGGTGCGGTACCGGCGTCATCCCCAAATCTGCCATATTATCACTTGAGTGCGGGGATATCACGTTAAACGTATGGCTTCTTATGTCATATTCATCCGCCGAGCCAGCTGTTTTAAACATGTGGCATTCAATGCAGTTACTCGTATGGAACTCATCTGGCGAGTATGGGTGCTTAGTGTGCTTTATCACCTCTGTCTTAATATTGTCATACGAATCCTCATTGGTTACAGCCGCTACATCGTTCGTTGAGATATTCTCGAAAGGTTCGCGCCCCGCGTGGCACGCAAGGCAGAGTGTATTGTCATCGGCGCTCACATTCACCGTCTGACCTGATACAGTCAAGCTACTTACGAGATCCGCCTTGTTATCCGAGCCATGCGGGTCATGGCATGTGAAACATGTCGGCAGCGATGACGGGTCGCCGCCGGCGCCCGGTGAATGGGCGCCATTGTTCAGGTCAAGGAACTGCTGGTAGTTTGAGCGTGATGTTATGAAGGAGCCGTCTGACGAATCATAGCCCCAATAGTCGCCCGGGTCGCTCGTCGGTGTGATGTAATCGCTTAGTACGCCGCCTAAGGGGTAGCCCAGGATATCGCCTGACGCGTCGTCATACGCCGGGAACAAGAGCCTGTTTTTCGATACCGGTCCCGCTGTCGCCGCCGCGCTCTCTCCCCTGATATGGCAACTGCCGCACACTTCATTCGCTCTTTTTAGGCCGCTGACACTGCCATCTGCGAGGTCTTTCGGGTTTAATGTGTCAACGCCGACCCCGCCGCCTTTGTCGTTGTGACTCCTCCCCGCGCCGTGGCATGTCTCACAACCGGTGTTCAGCTCGACATAACCGGTCAGATATTCACCGGTTGCGTTGTCGTACCAGATGAAGATACCGGTGTTGTGGCAGCCGGCGCACATCCGTTCGAAGGAATCGTACGCCCGCCCGGCGGATACCGGCGTCTTGCCGGCGGTGTCGTATATCGGCGAGTCGCTCTCGTCGTACCAGTTATCGCCCATGAATAGTGAATATGTCTTCGATGCTTCGTTGTAGCGAACGGGTAGGATATAGTAGCACTTACCTATCTTTGTCATGTAGACCTGCGAAAAAATACCGTTACCGCCATATACCCTGTCCACGTTGTAGCTGACCTCACCGATTGTCATCGTATATTTTCCGGCGCCGGAGTCATACCCCAAAACCGGTGCGTTTGCGCCGTACCTGTGGAATTCTGAGGAACTGTCATCGCCGCCTAAATCAAGGCCATCTTTGAAATCATCCGTACCATTATCGTTGGCGTCGGCGACGATACCTTTACCGGTCAGACCGCGCTGGTCGGCGTCCCTTACGGACATGTTGTGCAGTGTGCCGCGCCAGCTCTCATATTTTACCAGATGGCAATCTTTGCATGAATGCGAACCGGCGTATTCTGACGGCTCACCGAGCTGCGGGTCACCGGGGTTGACGTACCCGACGAGAGTCTCGGATATATTGTTGCCGCCGCAGGCAACGATAAAAGCGATTAGTGATATCGCCAGCGCGATAAGGTTTCTATTTTTTCTCATACAGCTTCTTTTTCTTCGTTATCATGTTTTTTGCCGCCCGTCGTATGGAATAGTGCAGGCCTGTATCGGCGGCGATATCTTTCAAGTCCTGTAATAGCATAAAGTGAAGCAGATTTAAAGACAAATCTGTCGGGGTGAACGGGTTGCGGATGACAGCCTTTTTTATTATATGCCGGCTTATCCACTTCTTCGAGTTTATTACCTCTAATATCACCGCTTTGGTAAGCGGCTTTTTTGTGACTATCTTTAAGACATCCTTCTCGGTTATCCTTGAGTTATTAAGGAGATTCCTTATAACCACCGGATGCTCCTCATATATCAGCTTGTCGATTGTATGCTTTAGCTGAGACTTTGCCAACGCTTTCTTTGTCCCAAGCGGTACGTCCGCCATCTGCGGGAACCCGATCTTCTCCTCCTCGATCCTGACCCGCTTCTTATGCGGATACGATACCAGCAGCTCCCTTACGTTGTAATACCCCTTCTCTCCAAGGTATTCGTATATATCGCTCATCATCTCGTTACCAAGAACCGATACCAGGAAGGGCGGGTCGATGAGGGTTTTCATCACCGGTTTGAACCGCATATCGTCCGCCTCTGATCTGCTGACGATAAAGTGCAAAAGCTTTGCGACAGTCTTTGCGTCCAATTTTGCGAGCCGCCAGGATAAAGCCGCCTGCCGTATCTTCCCCCCCTTTAGCGATGACAGCGATTTAACGAAGGAATCCGCGATACTTATAATAAGCTTTTCGTCATTTTCCGCCATGAGTTACTATTATCACAATCACCGTTATTTTTCAAGCCAGTGACGGTTTACTGGCTACGAAGATGATTTTTCATGGGCATGCTGCCCAATGCAATAAAGGGGGGATTCTCCCTTCGCCTCCGTTGTCGGCCCCCCTTTTTTCAGGTACTTACAGCGATGGCTTTTGCGAAAATATGAAAAATTTGCTATTTGACAACAGTCCCTTCATGGCTACCAACCCTAATTATAATAGTGAAAAAACGCATCGTTTATGTTAATGTTTCGTTATGAAACGATTGGTGATAGAAGATTACTTCATGAAAGACGGCGTGTTGAAAAAGACGCTAGCGTATTTTGAGTACCGCCGCGAGCAGCTTGTGATGGCAAAGCGCGTCTACAGCGCCTTTGAGAAGGGCGGCCTGCTCATCGTCGAGGCTCAGACCGGTACTGGTAAGACGCTCGCGTATCTCATCCCCGCTATCCTTTCTGGTAAGAAGACAGTAATATCAACGGGTACGAAGAATTTGCAGGAGCAGATATTCAAAAAGGACATACCGTTTTTGCAAAAGGAGCTCGGGCTGAATTTCAGGGCGTCGTGCATGAAGGGTAGCGCGAACTATATATGTTATAAGAAATTTAAGTATTTCATGAAGCAGGGCAGTTTCGAGTTTAAGCGTGAATTCAGGTACTTTGGGAAGGTGGTCGACTGGTTGGAGACGACGGACAGTGGTGACATAGAGGAGCTCACCGATATCCCGGAAAAGCTTTCATTCATCCGGCAGATAACGTCGTCGAGCGAGCAGTGCACCGGTCAGAAGTGCCCGAACTTTAAGGAGTGCTTCATCACCAGGATGCGGGAGCGGTCGCTGGCGGCGGATATTATCATCATCAACCACCACCTCTTTTTCGCGGATCTCGCCGTAAAGGAGAAGTCCGCGATGTTTGTCGTGCCGCACTATCAGGCGGTCATATTTGACGAAGCGCACCAGCTCGAGGATACGGCGTCCTCATACTTCGGTGTCTCCACGAGTAACTATAAGGTGGATGAGCTTTCGCGGGATATAAAGTTCGCGATGAGCGCCCAGTCCATAGCTGACAAGAGGCTGACCGATATTTTAAGTGAGCTTGTGCAGCGTGGCACGGAATTCTTCAACCAATTCAGCGGTTTCGCGCGGTTTGACAAGGTGACGTTCAAATTGAAGGATCTGCTCAGGGCAAACAGGCAACCGGTTTTTCACGCGCTTGAGAAGCTCCTTACCTCGCTTGATATACTGATATCGCATATCCAGGTGATGAATGATAAAAAGGATGATATGCTGAACTGCCTTCACAGGGCGAAGGAGTGTAAGGATGAGCTGATGTTCGTAATGGATATGTCAGATGATAATTACGTATACTGGTGCGAGGTGCGACGGCGCGGTAGCTTTGTGAAAGCGACACCGATAGACGTTTCGGGCATTTTGGAGGAGGCGCTTTTCAATAAGCAGGAGAGGATCGTTTTGACCTCGGCCACTCTCGCCGCGGATAACGGTTTTGAGTATATCAAGGAGCGGCTGGGGATAACGCGGCATGGCGCGCAGGGTGAGGATGCGGTGGTTGACGACAATCGGTGCGCGCAGGATGAGCTGATCCTGCCGTCGCCATTTGACTTTTCTAACCGCGCGCTGTGTTACCTGCCTCGCGTGAAGTGCGAACCGAACGCGCCGGGCTTCGCGAGGGAGTCTGCCGGCCATATATTGGAGTTGATAACGGCGTGCAGGGGGCGTACATTCGCGCTCTTTACCAGCAACCGGAACATGAACGAGGTGTACGGCCTGATAAAGGACAAGATACCGTTCAGGACATTCATTCAGGGGGAGAAACCGAAATCCACTATCTTGAAGGAGTTCATAAAAGATAAATCCTCCGTGCTGTTTGCTACGATGAGCTTCTGGGAGGGGGTGGACGTTCAGGGTGACGCACTGGTATGCGTTATCATCGACAAGCTGCCGTTCGCGTCCCCGGGTGACCCCTTGGTGGAGGCGAAGATAAACCTGATAAAACACGCCGGCGGCAACCCGTTCTTCGATTTCCAGCTGCCACAGGCGGTAATCACGTTAAAACAGGGGCTTGGCAGGCTGATAAGGAAGACGGACGATTACGGCATCCTGTGCATTTTGGATAAGAGGCTTGTCACAAAAGGGTATGGCAGGAAATTCAAGGCGAGCATACCGAACGCCAGGACTACGAGCGATATAAGGCAGGTAACCGAATTTTTGACAAAGATTCAGAGTCAGTGTGAAAAGGCGCTATAACGGGATTTACGGTCTCTTTTTAAATGATACCGTAAAAGTCGATCCGACATCTCTTTGACTGCTGACGGTGATCCGCGCGTCATGATCCGCGACAACCTTCTTTACAATCGCCAGCCCGACACCGGCGCCGGCTACCTCGATGTCTTTAACCATGTGGAATAATTTGAATATTTCGCCTGTCATATCCGCCCTGCCTTCTTAAATACCCCCATCGAGAAGAGCAGGCCTGTGTCACCCTTATCCACGCCTTTAAATTGAATAAGCTGTATGTTCATATAATCAGGGTCCTGTTTCTCTTTGATTTTTATAAAATATTTCCTTGAAGAGAAGTTTTCATTGATAAGCTGCGGGGCACTCATGGTGTACTTAAGTATGCCGTCCCCATCTAAAAAACCAAGATCATTGGCGTTTAGCCTCTCGGCGTTGCGGTAGATATTTGCAAATTCTTTGGCTAAATTTTTTTCTCCTGAATAATAACCATGTGTTATAATTTCTTCTGCAACAAACGATAAGAGCAGCCTAATTGAATTGATATCGTTTTTGACTGCAATTACAGGAGTTTTCGATACTTCTGTCATTAAGTTTAAGAACTCTTTTTTTGCGCCGTCATGAACTCTATTTTCTGTAAAGTAAGAGAACCAGATAACTAACACGATGATGGAGGTCATTATTATCGAGATAAAAACAATGTATTTTTTTCCTAACATGCTTTTTCTCCTTGCCTATACTATAAATGTTACCGTATTCCCCTGTTTATTACAAGTGGGATAGTACAATAAAAAGGGCGGTTACAAGAAGTATCCTAATTGCACATAGTTATATATAACGTTATTTTATTTTGAGGGAAGCTTTCGGTTATTCGGTATGCTTCTTAACGATTTCCAATACTTTTTTGGGGCTGAAAGGTTTATATATGTAATCAGAAGCGCCTAACCGTTCCGCCTTCAGGGTATCGTCCTGCTGTGTTTTGACAGTGACCATCACCACCGGTATATCTTTTGTGCCCTTGTTTTCCTTAAGCAGTTCAAGCACTTTGAACCCGTCCAGCTTTGGCATCATAACATCTAACAATACCAGATCAGGTAACTCTTTAATCGCTGACTGAAGGCCTTCTTCTCCATCTAACGCCTGTATGACCTCATAACCTTCACTCGCAAGGATATATTTGATTATCTTGGTTATATGTATCTCATCATCGATTATTAATACTTTCTTCCCCATAGTATTTCCCCTGGATTCGTTTTAAGTGTCTTAGGAGATACATATCAAAGATTCCTGCACAGCCTCTTAAAGCCCCCCCTTTGATCGTGAAGGGGTAGGGCGGGGGTGCCGTCCCTTGATATTGTTAACGTTTTCACCCACCCCGTTGTCCTCGTGCACCCGGGATGTCCCATCAAGGCAGGGGGCAGTTTATAAGCCGCGCAAAGATCTTATATCAGATCTTATATCATATTATAGAATCTATATAATACAACGGAATATGTCAATAAAAAACGGCGGCTCCTGTATGGCCAGAAAGAGGCGCTCTTTATGTCATTGCGAGACGCTTTCGCGCTTTTTTGAAAGTGCCGTGGCAATCCCGCGTTTAGTGATATCAATGAGTTATTATGAGATTGCTTCGTCGTTACCTCCTCTAAATGACGGGTCGTACCGGGGTGTATAAAGGGGAAACCGAAAAATCAATAAAAATTTATTGCAAATATAAATATTTGTGGTACTATGAGTTAATTTGAAAGTCAGGAAGCTTTATGAGTAAGATATTAGTAGTGGATGACAGCCCGAATATAAGACGATTAGTGGTCAATGCTTTAGAGGGTGCAGGCTATGAAGTCACCTCATTTGAGAATGGTTTTGAGGTAATCAAGAACATTGAGAGTGTAGGGCCTGACCTCATTATCGCGGATATTATGATGCCGAAATTAGACGGGCTTAAGATGTTGATGGCGCTTAAAAACCGCAAAGAGACAAAAGAGATTCCCGTTGTCTTTTTAACAGCGAAGAGCGATGTGAAAAGCGTCGCCGAGGGTATCAACTTAGGCGCCAAGAGTTACCTCACAAAACCTATCGTGTTAGAAGAACTTATCGATAAAGTCAGGTCAATATTAAGCGATTAGACCACCATCACTCACCGGCAATATCAGCCCCCGCTATCAGGATTGATGGCGCGGCGCTTTTTTCGTAGAACTTCAAATCGTTCGCTATCTCCTTGACATCGTTAAGTATCTTGAATATATTGCCCGAAAATACAAGCCCCTTCACAGGGAACGCTACCTCGCCGCCCTCTACCATAAAACCGGATATGCCGATGGAAAAGTCACCGGAAATCGGGTTCGCCGTGTGTAGCCCCATCGCCTCTGTGACCCAGAGACCGCGCCCCATATCCTTTAGCAGACCGGCTCGGCTCTTCGTGCCCGGTACCAGGTAGAAGTTGGTGATACCCACAGATGGCGGGGCAAACAGTGACCGCTTCACGCTGTTCGATGTGTTCGCCAGTCCCATCTTCGAGCTCGTGTAAGTGTCGGTGAGGTAACTGGTCAAGACGCCGTCCTTTATCACCTCAGTCCTTTGCGACGCGCTCCCCTCCGCGTCAAAAGGGAATGACGCGATCCCGCCGTCATATAGCGGGTCATCGACAATGCTGACGTTATCGCTTAGCACACGCTCCCCTGACTTACCGATGAAAGCGGATTTTTGCTTCATTATGTAATCGGCGTAGAAAGATGTGGCAAGCACACCTAAAAGCTCCGAAGCGATTAACCTGTCTAAGACGACCGGTAGGTTCGCGCTCTTTATCACCCGTCCCCCCAACTGGTCACAAGCTTTCTTCGCCGCGTCGCCGCCAATCTTGGGCGGGTCTAACTTGCTGTATATATTACTGTAATCGCTCTCCCAGCTTATCTCGGAACTGCTCCCGTCGCTCGCCGCGACAATTGCGGAGAAGGAGAAAATGGTCTTGGTGTGGGCGCAGTCGATACCGTGGGTATTAAATATCCTGACGCTCTTTAAGGATTGCCTGAATGACAGTTTCCGCGCGCTCTTTACCCGCTCGTCATAACCGTACGCCGCGTCCTCTAAGGCCTGTAGCGCCGCCACCTTCTCATCAAAGGTGATATCCAGTATACTCTCGTCGTAATCGTTCAACTTCGGCGGGGTGTCGTACCCCTTTCGCGCAAAGGCGTTGCTGGCGTCGGCCTTAGTCTTTAGCGATGTCTGGCGGGCGCTTTGCGCCATCTGGATGATCCCGTCATTCGTGAGCTTTGTACAGTACGAGAACCCGAGACGACCCTCATCGAGAACCCTCAAAGAGACGCTTTTATCGATCGCCTTCTCTAAAGAATCGACTTTTTTCTCCTTCAACTCTATCGTCAGGTCGTCAGATTCCACGTAAAACAGCTCATAATCACTGATCCCGCTACCGCGAAGCTCCTTGCCGGCTATGTCAATGATATCTTTAAATTGCAATTTTTTGTTCTGCAAAGATATATCCTCCCTTTTAGTTGTTTTACGTTAAAACATTTGCACCGTCTGAAAAAGCTCTCTCCCCCATCAGGGGAGGGGGAGTTTTGGTTGCCCCCGTGCACCTGGATGCCTCATGGGCATTGCATCTGCGCAAGCCGCATGAACCGTCAAGGCATATTTATCATAGCCGTCTCGTCACAGTCCGGGAACTTCACGCATTTTACGCAGTCGCTCCAGACCTTGTGTGGCAGCTCACTCTTGTCTATCGTATTAAACCCGAATTTCATAAAATAATCAGGTATATATGTCAGAACGAAGACCTTGGGCAACCCCAGCTCACGCGCCTCCTCAAGGCACGCGTCGAGGAGCGCCCTACCTGCTCCGCTTCCCTGGTGCCCGCTTGTGACGACAAGGGAGCGGATCTCGGCGAGGTCCTCCCATGAGATGTGGAGGGCGCACGCAGCGATCACCTCACCATCTTTTATATATACGAAGAAGTCCCGCAGGTGCTCGTATATTTCGCTTAGCGAGCGTGGGATAACAACGCCCTCATCGCAGCTGTCAAGCAGTTTATGGATTATCTTCACATCACCTATCTTTGCTTTGCGTATCAATTTTCACCTTCCTTCACGTTTTTACTTATCATGTCCGCGGCGTGCCGTAAGCTGTGGTCTGTGACTGCTTCACCGCTCAGGAGCCTCGCGACCTCGCATACCCTCTCATCATCGGTGAGCCTCACGACCTTCGTTATCGTTCTGCCCTCTCTTTGCGCCTTTGTGACAAAATAGTGAGAATCGGAGTAGGACGCGATCTGCGGGAGATGCGTAATACATATCACCTGATCCTTTGACGAGAGGGCCTTCAATTTCGCGCCGACTATGTGCGCGGTCTTACCACCGATACCGGCGTCCACCTCGTCGAAGATCAGGGTGACCGGCGCCTCCCCGCTCGTCGTGATATTCTTCAGCGCGAGCATTATCCGCGAGAGCTCGCCGCCGGACGCTACCTTCATCAGCGGCTTGTCATCCTCTCCGGGGTTGGCGGAGAAGTAAAACTCCACCTCGTCAGTACCGGTATCGGTCAGAGCCGCCTCATCCTTTTCGGCAAATTTCGCGAAGAAACCGGCGTGCGCCATCCCCAATGACTTAAGCTCACGCTCCATCTTTGCTGTCATGGCGCCGGCTGATTTTTTCCGCCTGACCGACAGTTTTTTCGCCTCCGCCTGTGCCTGAGCGAAGAGCTTAGCCCGCCGCGCCTCTAACTCCTCACAACTTTGGGTGACGCTTTTCAGCTCATTCAGCCGCCGCTCGAGTTCGATCTTTGTATTAAATATGCTGTCTACCGTACCGCCATACTTCTTCTTCATACCGCTTATCACGTTTAGGCGCGATTCTATGTCGTCAATGGAACTACCAGAAAAGTCAACCTGTTTCGGGTAGTCCCGGAAAAAGAAGGCGGCATCCTCCAACGAATAAACAGCTTCTTTTATCTCATTGTGATAGTTTTCAAAGGAGCTGTCAAGCGCTTTTACCGACTCGAGCCGTGAAAGCACTTCACTCAGGATAGCGTTGACACTGCCCGCCTTCTGGTACAGCTGCTCAAAGCCGAATGAGCATGTATCAAGTATCTTCTGGGCATTATTAATGATTTCACGCCCCCTTATCAGCTCGTCCTCCTCACCGGCTTCTATCTTTGCCGCCGCGATCTCTGAGAGCTGGTACTCAATAAAACCGATCTCCTTATCCTTGTTCTCTGCGGCGCTCTTCAAGTCCGAAAGCTTCTCCTCGACCTCCTGCAACGCGGAAAACGTCACTTTGTACACACTGGTAAGGGTGGTTACCCCCGCGAACTCATCGAGCATATCCAGGTGCTTCTCCTTGTTCAGGAGTTCCTGGTGCTCGTTCTGGCCATAGACATTGATGATGAGCGGCGTGATCCTTGAAAGGGTGTTCACCGTGCTGAAGGAATCGTTGATGATAACCTTGCTCTTACCGGTGGCTAACAGCCGCCGCTTTATGATGAGCTCGTGCGCAGGCCGGTACCCAAGCTCGCGCAGGGCGTTCTTCGCGGCATCGTTCGCGCCGATGTCAAAAAGCGCCTCGATCGACGCCTCAGGGCAACCGGTACGGATATAATCCGTGGAGCCGCGTCCGCCAAGGATCAGGTTCACCGCGTCGATGATTATCGACTTACCGGCGCCGGTCTCACCGGTCAGGATGTTCATGCCACCGTCAAAGCTGATTGTAAGATCATCGATGATGGCAAAGTCCCGTATTTTCAGTTCTATTAACATGTCATAAACCAACAGATAAAAACAGGCGCGCCTGTTGAAACAAAAAAGGGGCAAGTCACACTCGCCCCGCAATTACAATTTGTAGATATAGTTAATTATTTTATCAACTTAGAACCTACCGTTATCCTTGTGACAGCTTTTTTCAGTGATGTGTGCGTGTCAACATATTCCTGCTCGGAGGCAAGGTCACCCTTTAACTTCGCTTCGGCGCGTTCTTTTGCTGTGGAGGCTCTTGCGATATCTATTTCATGAGCGATTTCAGCGGTTTCAACGAGTAGCGTGACTTTATTGTTCAACACTTCCGCAAAGCCCCCGCTGACGCACAGGAGGTCTTCCTTTGCGCCGGATTTGTACAAGACTTCACCGACTTGCAAAGAAGTCAGAAGAGGCGTATGCCCATACAGAACACCAAGCTGCCCTTCGGAGCCGGGTATCCGCACTTCATCGACATACTCATCGACGACCATCTTATAAGGCGTCACTATCTGTAATAATATCTTCTCTTCAGTGCTCATACTTAGTCAACGATTCCTTATGGGCATGATGCCCAATCCAATATAATACAAAGCCACGTTTTTTGGGAATACAAATTTTTTCTATTTGGCTTAAGTCCCCTTATACCTGGATCTTTTTACCCTTCTGCACAGCTTCTTCTATCGTGCCTACCATATAGAAAGCCTGCTCAGGGAGTGCGTCATGTTTACCGTCAATTATCTCTTTAAAGCCTCTTATTGTATCTTCTAACTTGACATACTTGCCCGGTGTCCCGGTAAAGTCCTCGGCGACGAAGAATGGCTGTGACAGGAATCTTTGCACCTTTCTCGCTCTTGAGACGATAAGTTTATCCTCCTCAGAGAGCTCGTCCATGCCAAGGATCGCGATTATGTCCTGAAGATCCTTATACTTTTGCAGTATCTTTTGCACCTCACGAGCGACTGCGTAATGCTCGTCACCGACGATCTCGGGCGCCAGTATCCTTGATGTGGAATCCAGCGGGTCGACTGCGGGATAGATACCAAGCTCGGATATCTGCCTTGAGAGGACTGTGGTAGCGTCAAGGTGCGCAAACGTCGTTGCGGGCGCCGGGTCGGTCAGGTCATCAGCCGGTACGTAGATAGCCTGAACTGATGTGATCGATCCCTTTGTGGTACTTGTGATCCGCTCCTGAAGCTCACCCATATCAGTCGCGAGCGTTGGTTGGTACCCGACTGCGGAAGGTATCCTGCCCAATAGCGCTGACACCTCGCTACCCGCCTGTGTGAATCTGAATATGTTATCTATGAATAAGAGGACGTCCTGCCCCTCTTCGTCTCTAAAGTATTCCGCGACGGTCAATGCGGATAGCCCGACTCTCGCTCTCGCTCCCGGGGGCTCGTTCATCTGGCCATAGATGAGCGCCGCCTTGTCAAGAACCTTCGACGCCTTCATCTCTTCCCAAAGGTCGTTACCTTCCCGCGTTCTCTCACCGACACCGGCGAAGACCGAGAAACCGCCGTGCTCGATGGCGATATTATGGATAAGCTCCATGATCAAAACCGTCTTACCGACACCGGCTCCACCAAAGAGCCCGATTTTGCCGCCGCGAAGATAAGGCGCTAAGAGATCGACGACTTTGATACCGGTCTCAAAAGCTTCCACCTCGGTGCTCTGCTCCGCGAGAACCGGTGAGCCTCTGTGTATCGGCATCCTCAAATCGGTTTCAACAGGTCCCATCTCATCGACCGGGTCACCGACCACGTTGATTATCCTGCCGAGCGTAGCCCTGCCTACGGGTACGGTTATGTTGGTCTTTGTGTCAGTCGCGGGCATCCCGCGCACAAGACCATCGGTGGTATCCATCGCGATACATCTGACAACACCGTTACCAAGATGCTGTGCGACCTCGACCACGAGATTATCCTTATCATCGCTGATAGAAGGGTTTGTGATCCTAAGCGCGTTGAAGATCGGTGGCAGATCCCCTGGCACGAATTCTACATCAATAACCGGACCTATTACCTGAACAATTTTACCGACAGCCATATCTTATTTTCTCCCCCGTTAATGTGCTTGAGCATATTCTAACCTTTAAGCGCCCTTAAGCGCTTCAGCGCCGCTGACTATTTCAACAAGCTCAGTCGTGATAGTCGCCTGCCTTGCTCTGTTATATATTAGCGTTAATCTCTTTATCATATCCGTCGCGTTGTTAGTCGCCGCGCCCATCGCAGTCATACGCGCCCCGTGTTCGCTTGCGACGGAATCTAACATAGCGCGTAATATCTGAATAACAATATGGTTTTCCAATAAGTTGTTCAAAAGCTCCTTCGGTGACGGCTCAAATATATACTCTACGATATTTTCACCTTTCCCGGGCTCTTTTGAGGCGAGAGGCAACAACCGGTCAGTTACTACATCTTGTGAAATGGCAGACTTAAAATGAGTGGAGACAATAAAGACCTCGTCAAGTTCACCATCGAGGAACAGGCTGATAACATCCTCGCTAACTGCTTTTGCGGACTGGTAAGACAGTTCGCCCAATACATCCTCGTAATATTTCAGTATCTTGATCTCTCTTCTTTTAAAGTACTCGTTCGCCTTTTTACTTAAAGCGATGATCGATATATCTTCATATTTATCTTTGTCCCGCAGGACATAACTCTCTGTTTTCTTTAGGACATTGGCGTTAAACCCTCAGCAGAGCCCCCTGTCGGAAGTAAGCACTATGTAAGCTATCTTTTTTATCTCCCGCCTTGCGAGCAGCGGGTGCAGTTTCGGGTCAGTCTGCAGGGCGAGGCTTGAGATAACTTCAGACATCTTGTCAGCATACGGCCGCGCCTCGGTGATCCTCTCCTGAGCTATCCTGAGCTTCGCGGCAGCTACCATCTTCATCGCCTTGGTAATCTGCTGAGTATTCTGGATACTCTTAACCCGTTTCTTTATGTCACGTAAATTTGCCATTTATAAACTTCGCCTAATATTTGAATTCCTCTTTAAGTTCACCCAAAGCGTCCTTAAGCCTGGCTTTCAAATCGGTGTCGAGCACCTTTTTCTCTTTCAGGTCGCTAAGAATCGCAGGGTGCCTGTTCTCGAGCATATTGAGCATCTCTTTCTCGTAGCGCTGTATTTCAGATACAGGGAAGTCATCCAGATAGCCGTTGATTGCGGCAAATATCGTGACCACCTGCCTCTCCACCGGCTGCGGCGAGTACTGCCTCTGCTTCAGGATCTCCACTAACCTGCCGCCCCGCGCTAACTGCGCCTGCGTAGCCTTGTCCAGATCAGAGCCGAACTGGGCGAAAGCCGCCATCTCCCTGTACTGTGCGAGGTCAAGCCGCAGTGAGCCGGCTACCTGTTTCATCGCTTTCACCTGGGCTTTACCACCGACCCGCGATACGGAGAGCCCGACGTTGATAGCAGGCCGGACACCTGAGTAGAAGAGGTCTGCCTCAAGGTATATCTGACCGTCTGTGATCGAGATGACGTTTGTAGGTATGTATGCCGATACGTCACCCGCCTGCGTCTCGATTATTGGGAGCGCGGTAAGCGAACCGCCGCCAAGGGCATCGCTTAACTTTGCGGCGCGCTCTAAGAGCCTTGAATGTAAATAGAAAACGTCTCCTGGATACGCCTCACGTCCCGGTGGCCTCCTTAGCAGCAGCGAGAGCTGTCTGTAGGCGACCGCGTGTTTACTAAGGTCGTCATAGACTATCAGCGCGTGCATACCATTATCCCGGAAGTACTCACCCATCGAGGCACCAGAATATGGCGCGATAAACTGAAGCGGCGCAGAGTCAGAAGCCGTTGCCGCGACAACGACCGTATATTCCATCGCACCGGTTTTCTTCAGCCTTTCCACTATTTGGGCAACCGTTGACTTCTTCTGTCCGATTGCGACATATATACAATAAACGCCTGTTTCTTTCTGGTTGATAATGGTATCGAGCGCAACAGCGGTCTTGCCGGTCTGCCTGTCACCGATTATGAGCTCCCTTTGCCCCCTGCCGATCGGTACCATGGAGTCGATCGCTTTCAGGCCGGTTTGAAGCGGTTCATCAACGGATTTTCTGGCGACGATACCAGGCGCTTTGAGCTCAATCCGCCGGAACTCCTTCGCGTCGATCGCGCCCTTACCATCAAGAGGCTGCCCTAAGGGGTCTACAACCCTGCCGATAAGCTCCTTGCCGATCGGTACCTCGATGATCCTGCCGGTACGGCGAACCTCATCACCCTCTTTTATCAGGTAATCCTCGCCCAGCAGGGCGACTCCCACGCAGTCTTCCTCAAGGTTCAACACCATTCCGCTGACCTCACCGGGGAAGTCCAGCAGCTCACCGGACATCGCTTTTTCAAGCCCGTTGACTTTCGCGATACCGTCACCGACGGCAACCACCCTACCGGTCTCGACCACGCTCACTGTCTGTTTTCTTGTTTTCAAACCCTCTTCAATCGCCTGTTTGACCTCTTGAGCTTTCTGGTTCATATATCTATATCACCTCTTTTTTGAGATTTACACGCATATTTTCAAGCTGTGTCCTAACGCTTGCGTCAAAGACCAAGCTGCCGATCTTTGTGACAATGCCCCCGATAATGGCAGGGTCCTGCACGACCTCGATTTCGATATCCTTATTGATAGCCTGCTTTAGGCTGGAGGTTATTTTATTTAACGCTGTGTCGCTCAGATCAGTGGTCGTGTAGACGAAAGTCTTTGAAGTGCCAGTGATCTCGCTTAGATAAGAATCGTATGCTTTCTTGATATCATTTATGTGTTTCTTTATATCATCATCAGAGGCCAAAAGGATCTTGATAAAATCCATCGTGACGCTCGATACATTTTTAGACGTGTCGATCTCCAGCGGCACCTTCTTCCTTAATCCCGCGCTGATAGGGTTTTGTAAGAAGATGTCTATATCACCGATCTTTGGTATCTCCTGTGCTATCATCTGCGCGGCTTTGTCCTGATCCGCCGGGGTGAACTTACCCTTTAGCACTTCCTCCACGGCATCGATCGCTTTATCGAAAGTCTCTTCTTTTATTTTCCGGTGAGCAAGATCAAGCTCCCGCTTGATCGTCTCCTTGGTCTGGGACTTTATCTTTTCCGCGAGCTCTTGCGCCCGTTCGATGATCTTCCTCTTCTCCGTTTCCCCTTCTTTTCTTATCCGCTCCTCGATCTGCGCGATCTCCTGGCTGATATTGCTTAAGCGCGCCTTAGTGTCGCTACTCTCTTTTAATGCGTCCTGCAGTGAGGAATCCGCGTCTTTCATTGACTTCTCAATGTTGTCGCGGCGGGATATCAGGAAGTTTTTAAACGGTTTTTTTATGAAATAGATTATGATTGAGAGATAGATTGTCAGGTTTATGACCTTCAAGAGCAGGTCTTTGACCATCGCACCCGTTATGCCGCCCTCTGCGGAGCCGCCGTTAGACGCGAAAGCCAAAGTGGAGGCAATAACCATTACAGCTAAGCAAAGTAAAAAGAGTGCGCATTTTTTAACAGGGCTGTTTTTTAAACCTTTCATGATATCTTCCTTTGTAATATTTTTTCAGAGATTGAAAGCGATATTTCCTTAGCCTGAGCGCTTATATCTTTCGACGCTTCCTCAAGCTCCTTCCTTGCTCTCTGCTTCGCTTCATGGATAGCGTCTGCGTGTTCCGCATGTATCTTCTCCAATATTTCCCGCTCTTTTTCAAGCCCCTCTTTTTTGACCTGTTCCATGTTTTGGTAAGCCTTCTCTTTCGCGGCAGCAATAGCGGCTTCATATTTCTCGACCAGGGCGGCTACCGCTTTTACCTTCTCTTCTTTTTCATTGTTCGCTTTCTCGATGTGTTCCTGGCGAGCGGTAAGGATATGTAAGATAGGTTTAAAAAAGAGTTGGCCAAGGACAAGAAACAATACAAAAACGACACCCATTTGAATAAGTAAAGTTGCATCAAGACTAATCATTTACGCGTCCTCTCATGATGAAAATTGTTAAAACATGCTGCCCCTTAAAACATTAAAATAAGCCGTAAACCGGATAATAACCAGGGTTTTAAACTAAAAACAGCTCATTTAGTCAGGAAAATCCTGTACTTTATACTATAAAAGAATGCAATTTGCAATATTTTTTTTGATTTTTTTCGCGATTTTATCAGCTATAACTCAAATAAAACAATATTTTATTGTTTTGCCTGCCAGCTAATGCCGATATATTCATGGTCTTTGTAAAATGGAGCTGATTAAGCCATCGAATAAATAATTAAATCAAAACACTTTTTAAATAAATATAAACACCCAGAACAACCTGGCAAAGGTAGTCTTTATGTCACGGCAATGACATAAAGTTTCTTAGATCGCGCAAGGTATTTTATAGTGTAACGACTTGCGTTTTCTTCTCGTCGAGGTTGCAGATGGCGACGGTAGAGTTCCCCGACAGCCAGCCGCCGCACTCACCGGGGTTTATGATAATCGTCTTATCGACCACCCTTGAATCCACCTGGTGGGTGTGCCCGAAGACGATCAGGTCATAGTATTGGCTCTGTATCAGTGCTTCCAATGGCAGTTCGTGAGAGATGATCGCCCTTTTGTCGCCCAGATTTATCGTATGCGGGGAGTTGTAGATACTCCCTTCGGACATCTTTTTTA
This sequence comes from Deltaproteobacteria bacterium, assembly GCA_024275075.1. Lineage (GTDB taxonomy): Bacteria > Desulfobacterota > JAJRXV01 > JAJRXV01 > JAJRXV01 > JAJRZU01. The sequence continues at coordinate 30,215 of JAJRZU010000119.1, forward strand.
ACATCAGTTTGTCGCCGTCATTATTCCCGAAAACACCAATAAGCTTACAGCTGAGCTCCTTTAGCATCATCAGCGTGAATGGCGAGACAAAATCACCGGCATGAAGGACTAAATCAACCTGCTCGCTGTTAAAAAACTTCACCGCCTTGTTTATCGCGTTAAGATTATCATGAGTGTCTGATATGACCCCTATTCTCATTCTGCACCTCTTCTAAGTCTTTTTTTATCACAGCGTATTGTTGCGTTGCGCTTCGCTTAACAGCAACCTACTCGCTGGTAGAGCCTGAGTCAAGCTAAGGATGACGTATTTCTTTTTCCCCGTAAACTCTGTGGTTCGTTTTGTTTTCTGATGGGCACAGCCCCCGCTACGGCTATGACTCATAAGTACCGGCTAACTCTACCGCTTCTTTCGGGGAGGCCGCCCTGATGACGCCCTTTATGTCCCATGTATCGATACCGATGACCTTTTTCCCGAGTTTAAGCGCGATCGCGACTTCTGATAAGGTGCCGTAGCTGCCGAAGATCGCGATGATCACGTCGGCGGTATTCGCGATTATGATATTTCGCATGTGTGAGGCGGCAGTCACTATCGGTATGTCTATGTACGGATTCGCGTCCTCTTTGCGAGAGCCCGGCAGGATGCCGATTGTAACGCCGCCGGCATCTTTCGCACCGTGCGACGCGGCTTCCATGACACCGGTGAGCCCGCCGGAGACTAACATAGCGCCGCTCTTCGCGATCAGCCGACCGACCTCATGCGCAATATCATATTGCTCCTGCGAGCACTGCCCCGCACCGATAACAGCCACAATCATCTTATCCCGCCGCTCCTTGAGCTAAAATGCAAAGGGGCGACTGCCCGCCGCCCATGTATTCATTCAATACAAATATTTTTTCATATTGCCGCACCTGTTCGTTACATGTGCTCGTCAGAACCCATATCAAAGCCTGCGCCTATCGGCCTCGCGTCACCGTCAATATCGTCATACGGCGCGCCAGAGGATGTCCCGGTATCTATGCAGGGGGAAGCGTCCGTCAGGTGAAAATCGGTGCCGCTGACAAAAAGCGGATCTGAATTTATATTACCGGTTGCCGTCCATCCGCCTTCAATATCAGAATACGTTATAGTAAGCGAAGAATCAGACGTCGCATAAATCCCATCACCTTCGTATGCGGTGTTCCCCCAGACAATGCAGTTAATTACCGTACATGCATACGATCCTGACCAGTCAGCGTATATCCCGCCGCCATACCAGATTGCGGAATTGTTGGCGATCGTGCAGTTTGTAAGATATACGGCAGAGTGCTCAAAGTAAACCCCGCCGGTATCATCACCGGATGTATTATTAGTAATAGTACAGTTTGTCAGAAACGCTCCATTCTCATGACTATGGTTAATAAAAACCCCGCCCGCATCGTCACTTGCCGAGTTGCTGTCTATCGTGCAGCTTGTCATTGTTAATGAGACGCCCCAATCAGTGAAGATCCCGCCGCCGTCACTGCCGCAGGAGTTGTTGCTGATATCAGAATTAGTTATAGTCAATATCGTATCATCTGAAGCGAAGATCCCGCCGCCGTCATCTGAACAGGCGTTGTTAGTGATCGAGGAGTCGGTAATAACACCCGTTGAGGGGGCGCCGCTTGAATAGCTGTAGGCAAAGTATATTCCGCCGCCGTCATACCAGTCACCGGTTATTGTGTTCCCCGAGATTGTCGAGCCCGTTATAGTTATGGTCGAGCTGTCAACGTAAATTCCCGCGCCATGCTCTGCGGAAGTGTTGTTAGATATCGTACAGTTCTCAAGTGTAGGGGTGGAGTTACTGATGCTGTAGACGCCGCCGCCGCTACCCGAAGAAGCGGAGTTGTTTGTGATTACGCAGTTCTTTATCGTTGGTGACGCGCCGCTGATATATATCCCGCCGGCGAATGCCGATGAACCGTTAGTGATAGTAAATCCGTCTAACACTGTAGCAACGCCCTCGCCCTGGGAAAAGATTATCGCGGTACCTGCCCCGCCAGCGTCGATAGTGGTCACATCCGCGCCGTTCACTGATTTGATGATGAGAGTTTTCCCTTTAAAATCGATTGTCTCTGTGTATGTCCCGTCATTTACTACTATCGAAGCGCTGCTCGCCGCCGCGTCAATGGCTGCCTGGATAGTCAGGTACTCCTCGGGTACAAGCATACAAGTGTCATCGATCAGGCCGTCACAGTTGTTGTCTATATTGTCACAAAGCTCTGTCGCTCCAGGATTGATCGAAGCGTCAATATCATCGCAGTCACTGTCATTGGTAACGTAACCGTCTGGACGTGATGAATCGGTGACCGAGTCATTCGGATCACCATATCCGTCACCATCGGCATCATTATAATAAGTGCTGCACGGCTCGTCTATCTGTCCGTCACAATCCTCATCGATACCATCACATGTCTCCACGGCATCAGGATTTATTTCGGCATCGTTATCGTTGCAATCATCATTGTTAATGACATACCCATCTGGTGCATCTGTTCCGGCCGTGGTAAAGGAGTTCGGGTCGCCATACCCGTCACCGTCGGCATCCTGGTAGTATGTTATCTCTACTCCGCCGCCACTGTCGCCACCGGAGCTTCCACCGCTGTCATTGCCGCCGCTACTGCTGTTGCAGCCATAAATACCAAGACTCCCCGCAATTATAAGCAAAACAAAGGTTCTTATAAAAAGATATAGTTTTTTGTTCATGCCACCACCCCCCCTTTAAAGCGTTTATTTAACTGACATTAATTTGTTAGTTTAATATCAATAAAGAAAAAAGTAAAGGCATTTTTTAAGATAAACCACTATTTTTATTAAAAATGGCGGTTATTCACAGTTTAAACCTTGACTGCGATTAATAATTTTGGTAGTCTTGCAATTATTTTTTCATAAATTACAAAAAACTATTAAAGGATAAACAAAAATGATAATCGTACTAAAAAAAGGCGCGACAAAAGAAGAGAAAGAGAACATAATAAATAAAATTGAGTCGTTAGGTCTTTCTGTCCATGTCTCAGAAGGTAAGGAACGAACGATAATCGGTGCTATAGGGGACGAATCGATATTAAGGGAAAGACCGATAAACTCTATGCCCGGAGTGGAGTCTGTTATGCCAATACTAAAGCCGTTCAAACTCGTATCACGCGAGTTTCAAAAAGAGGATTCTATAATAAACATCAGTGGGGATGAGATCGGCGGGAACAAGATACAGATCATCGCAGGGCCGTGCTCTGTTGAGGATAAAGAGTCTCTTTTGACTACCGCGAAGGATGTTGCAAAGACCGGTACCGCTTTCCTGCGTGGCGGCGCGTTCAAGCCACGGACATCCCCTTACAGCTTTCAGGGTCTTGGAGAAGAGGGGCTGAAATACCTGAAGGAGGCGAAAGAAGCCACGGGTATGCGTATCGTGACCGAACTGATGGACCCGCGGGATTTGGACGTAATATATAAATACGCTGACGTGATACAGATAGGTGCGCGGAATATGCAGAACTTTAGGTTGTTAAAGGAAGTTGGCGGAATGGATAAACCGGTTCTGTTGAAACGCGGCCTGAGCGCCACAATAAAAGAGTTTCTGATGTCCGCGGAATACATCGCGTCTGAGGGCAACCGCCAGATCATCCTTTGTGAGCGCGGGATCAGAACGTTTGAGACGGAGATGCGCAACACTCTGGATGTCTCTGTAATACCGGCGATAAAGCGACTTAGCCACCTGCCGGTAGTCATTGACCCGTCACACGCGGTTGGCAGGTGGGATCTGGTCAGCGCTGTCTCAAAGGCGGCGATTGCGGCCGGTGCGGACGGTCTCTTGATAGAGGTGCACTGTGATCCGCTAAACGCGCTCTGTGATGGCTCCCAGTCATTGAAACCGAATAAATTCGCCAAACTATATGAAGAGCTCAAAAGGATAGCCAAGGCTGTCGACCGGAGCTTATAGATGGAGAGCGATTTTAAACTCTTCAATAAGATGGCGGTAATAGGTGTCGGGCTCATAGGCGGCTCCATGGCGATAAGGTCAAAGGAGATCGGGCTTGTCGATAAGGTGATAGGGTTCGGCAGGAGCGTGGAGAACCTCGAGACCGCCATGAAGCTGAACATAATCGATGAATATCACCGTGATTTCACGCACTTAAAAGACGCCGACATCGTTGTCATCGCGACGCCGGTCTCCTCTATTGTACATATAGTCAAACAGGCGGAGCGGTACTGCGAAAGAGGCGCAATAATCACCGATGTCGGGAGCGTCAAAGAAGAGATAGTAAAAAAGATAGAGCAGCTTAACCCTAAGCATATCCACTTTGTCGGCGCCCACCCGATCGCCGGCACTGAGCATTCTGGCGCTAGCGCTGCTTTCGGCGCATTATTTGAGGGTAAGCGGTGTGTGTTGACCCCCACAAAGAAGACGGATCAGCCGGCGCTGACAAAAGTGCGGCTCTTGTGGGAGCGCTTAGGCGCCGAGGTCGTTTTGATGGAACCGAAACTTCACGATACGATCTTCGCGGCAATAAGCCACCTGCCTCACATAATCGCCTACTCCTTAGTGAAGTGCACAAACGACATGAAAGATATCGATGAGGATATTATGAGCTACTCCGCCGGCGTTTTCCTGGATTTTACGCGGATAGCCTCAAGCGACCCTGAGATGTGGCGCGACATCAGCCTGCTGAACAAAGGCAATCTGATCGAGATGATAAAGCGCTTTGAAATCGCGCTGGGCGAGATGAAGAAGGCGATCGGCAGCTCAGACGGGCACAGGTTGTATGAGGAGTTTCACGCTTCCCAGCAGGCGAGAAATAAACTTATAAAAAGCAAATCTTAGATTATGAGTATTATCCTGAATAAATCAAATGGAATCAATGGCGAGATCACCGTACCCGGGGACAAATCGATATCCCACAGGGCTGTCATTTTCGGTTCTATCGCGAATGGAATTACTTCTGTGCGCGGCTTCCTCGCCGGTGAGGATAATCTGCGCACTGTCAACGCGTTTAAGATGATGGGTGTCAATATCCGCGCGAAAGACGATACACTCACAATAAACGGTGTCGGGCTCAGGGGGCTAAAGGAGCCTGATGACGTCATCTATGCCGGTAATTCGGGTACCACGGCGCGCCTTCTCCTCGGCCTTTTGTCGCGCCAGCCGTTCTTCAGCGCGTTGACCGGTGACGAGTACCTGAGAAAGCGCCCGATGAAGCGGATCGTTGAGCCGTTGCGACGGTTCGGCGCACACTTTACCGGCAGGAACGGCGGCGCCAACCTCCCGATCTGCGTATCACCAGGGGGAGCGCCCGCACCGGTAACGTATGATATGACAATAGCCAGCGCTCAGCTAAAGAGCGCGTTGATGCTGGCTGGGCTGTATTCAACCGGTGAGAATGTGATAACAGAGCCAGCTTTGTCACGTAACCATACCGAAAACATGCTGCGTGCGATGGGGGTTGACATAAAAGTAACCGGTAATGAAATCCGGTTCGATGGCGGGCAGGAGCCAAGCGGGCTTGACATCGAAGTGCCCGGCGATATCTCGTCGGCCGCTTTTTTCATTGTCGCCGCCTCTATCGTCGAAGGCTCGAACCTGCTCATCAACAATGTCGGTATCAACCCGACGAGAACCGGCATCATAGACGTTCTAAAAGAGATGGGCGCCGATATCTCACTGGGCAACCTGCGCGAGAGCGCCGGTGAGGCGACAGCGGATATCACAATCAGATCGAGCGCGCTGAGAGGTGTGGATATATCCGGTGACATGATACCCAAGATGATCGATGAGTTCCCGATAATCTCCTTGGCGGCGGCGAAAGCGACCGGTGTGACGCGGATACGCGACGCGGCGGAACTGCGCGTGAAAGAGAGCGACAGGATCATGACTACCGCGGACAGCCTGAGGCGGCTGGGCGTGGAGGTTAAGGAGTTTGATGACGGTATGGACATTACCGGCGCACCGGTTTTGAAATGTGATGATACCGCGGAGTTTGACAGCTGTGGAGACCACAGGATCGCGATGATGCTCTGCATAGCCGCGGCGGCGGCCAGCACCCCTTTAAAGATAAATGATATTCAGTGTATAAATACTTCCTTCCCAGATTTCCTTGATATCCTTGAGTCATTCAAATAATAAATTCTTGCGAACTTTTTATTTGAAGGTATACTTAAATCTATGAACATTATTAAAAACTATATCTACAAGTTCAAGGATCCGAAAGACCCTGCGGCGAGGTTGACAATGATCAGCTTTACGCTTATCTTTTGCGCGGCAATCATCATCGGGAGTTTCTTGAGCTACTACTTGTCGTACCAGCTACAAAAACATTACGCTAACACTACGAGTCACCTGATAAAGCAATATGTAAAAGAACGTTTCAAAGAGACCGACTTCATAGCGAAGGAGAAAAAAATTGATTCATCCAACCGGTACTTCAGCGATTCATTGCTGCAGATGAAGAGTCTGTTGCAGATCGTGGGGCTTAGTATCTTCGATGCTTCTGGTAAACTCATCTGGGCAGACGAGGGGCTGAAAAGAGCCGGTGAGATAACTGACATAGAAGAAGCCTTAAATGGCGAAATAGATTACGGGTTTGCCAGAATACCAACTAATGGGAAGAAGAAAGTGTTTTATGTGACCGTACCTGTAAGCTTTGCCGGTACGGATGAAGTAACCGCTGTTTTTGAAGTCATGATGAGCCATTACGATTTTTCAAAAAACACGTTGATCGGCTGGATAATAATCTGGCTCTTCAGCATCATAGGCGGCGCGATTATCTATTTCATGTTCACTGGTGCGATACGGAGGACGTACCAGCAGAACCTGGTGCTGCAACATGAGCTGATCCAGTACTCCCAGGAGCTGGAGTCTAACATACAGGTGATCACCGATGTGCAAAACGTCGCTATCTTAGGGCTGTCGAAGCTGGCGGAGTACCGTGACAAGGAGACCGGTCAGCACCTTGAGAGGATGAGCCTGTATAGCAGGATGCTGGCCGAAGAGCTCTCCATGTGGGACGGATACAAGTTCTACATAACGAAATACTATGTTGACTCCATATTTACCTCCGCCGTGCTGCATGACATCGGTAAGGTCGGGATACCTGACCATGTCCTTTTGAAGCCGGGTAAATTAAACCCCGAGGAGTGGGAGATAATGAAAAAGCACACGACAATCGGCGGCGACGCCCTGAAAGCGGCAGACAGGCAATTAGGCATCGAGTCGTTCATGACAATCGGTAAAGAGGTCGCTTACTTCCACCATGAAAAATATAACGGCGCGGGCTACCCGAATGGCCTGAAAGGCGAGGATATTCCGCTCTCCGCACGGATCGTCGCGTTTGCCGATGTCTTTGACGCGTTGACTTCGAAGCGGGTATACAAACCGGCATTCGATTTTGATAAGACCAAGAAGATATTATTAGCGAGCAGGGGGGAGCATTTTGCACCGGATCTCGTCGACGCGTTCCTGAAGATCGAGAGCACATTCTTAGAAGTGGCTGATAAATTTAAAAACTAAGGTAATGTCAAGAATTTTTTTGTCAGTGTCAACACAAAATCTTGTTAGTAAGCCAAAGCCCCTCCTGAAAAACCGTGAAAACTGACCGATAAAGCTTGCATAAAAAAAACTTTTCTTATAATATAGAAGCAGATAAACGACCACCTTCTTCGGTGGCTTCTGGTGGGGCTCTGTGACTAAAATGAGTGGAGATAGAAGGAGATTGCAATAAAATTCAGGTTCTGTTCAATTGCAAGCGGCAGCAAGGGTAACTGCTACCTTTTGCAGACAAAGGAGTCTACTCTGCTGATCGATCTCGGGCTCCCTGTAAAGGGGCTCGCGATGAGGTTAGCTCTTACCGGCGCCGCCCCGGAAGATATAGACGCTGTTATCGTCACGCACGAACATAGTGATCACATAAGGGGTATCGGGGCTTTTTCCAGGAAATATGGCGCGAAGATATATGTCAATTACCCGACTCTGAAAGCGACCCCTAAGATGGATAAAATAAAGAATATCCACGAGTTTGATTCCGCAGAGTCGTTCACTATAAAAGATATGACAATAACGCCTTTCTCTGTATCACATGATGCCGCGGACCCTGTGGGGTTTTGTATCTCCACGCATGATAAGAAAATAGCGATAGCAACGGATATGGGGATCGCAACCAACCTTGTAAAGACTAACCTTAAAGATTGCGATATATTGGTCGTGGAATCGAACCATGATAGAAAACTTTTGACTGACGGGCCTTATCCGTGGTTTCTGAAGCAGCGAGTGACAAGCAGGCACGGGCATCTTTCTAATGACGAAGCTCTCGCGCTGATAAATGAAGTTGTCAGCCCGAAGACAAAGCATGTGCTTTTCGCTCACCTTAGCGAGACAAACAACAACGAAGCAAAAGTACATAGCGATGTGATCGATATGTTCAGAAGTGAAATAAACGATGATGTGCTGTTTACCATTACCAACCAACACAAACCATCGCATATGATTGAAGTATAACATAAAAAAGTTGAAAGAGGGGGAGCGCAATGGAAACAAGATTTATGGGTGATATCGGGCAGTCATTGAAGCTTGGGTGGCAGACTATGAAGACGAATTTCTGGTTTTTTCTCGTCCTTCTCATTGCCGTGGGTGTAATTTCTTCGTTATTACAAGGGATTGCCGAAAAGGCGCAAAATGTGGCGACGATCTTTGTCCTTATAAATATTGTATTCACCGTTATATACCGGATGGGGTTTATCAGGATATTCCTGAACTATGTCGATAATGATGAAGTCGATGCAGGTACTGTCTTCTCATGTATCCCTTTGTTCTTTAAATTTATCGCGGGGACGATTCTGTTTGCTCTGGCTGTGGCCGGCGCGCCGGCGCTGACTATGATATTATATGTTAAAACCATGAGCCCGATATTCGCGATCGCGTCTGCGGCGCTCGTTATTCTAAGCATTGTTTACGCTATCAGGTTCAGCTTCTATGGCTGGCTCATCATCGACGAGGAGCTTGGGCCGGTGGAGGCGCTAAGGGTGAGCGCCGAGATAACAGACGGTATAAAATGGGATCTGCTGGGCTTTTACATCGTCATCGGTATAATTAACATGCTCGGGGCGATGGTTCTCGGGATCGGACTGCTCGCGACGATACCGGCCACCGGTGTCGCTATGGCCTTTGTTTATCGAAACCTGATCGGGGAAACAAAAGTACCTGTGGCGCAGGGCACAATACCGCCAGAGAAAATAATCAACGCCCGAAAGAGCCCTTACCAGCCATAGTAAAATGTATTGGGCAACATGCAAAAAATACGGGCAGCGCGCCCATGAAATGAAAAGGATATTTGATGATTCAAAGATACTCAAACGAAGAGATGGCGAAAATATGGTCTGACGAGAGCAAGTTCGACGCGTGGCTGAAGGTCGAGATATTAGCCTGCGAAGCGATGAACAAGTTAGGGATTGTCCCTGACAGCGCGATGAAGACCATCAAGAAAAAAGCACGATTTGACGCAAAAAAGATACTTGAGATAGAAAAAGTGACAAAGCACGATGTAATCGCGTTCCTCACCAACGTGGAGGAGTATGTCGGTGAGGACTCCCGCTTCATACATCTTGGCCTTACCTCCTCTGACGTTCTGGACACCTCGTTCGCGTATCTCCTGAAAAAAGCGAGTAACATTATCATAAAGGATATCAACGGGTTAATGGACGCATTGAAGGAGCGCGCGTTCGAGCACAAGGATACCGTCATGATCGGGCGCTCGCACGGGATACACGCCGAGCCGGTCACTTTCGGGCTCAAGATGGCGCTCTTCTATGAGGAGATGCGGCGGAATCTGGCGAGGATGAAGCGCGCGAAAGCCGCGATCAGCTGCGGTAACATCTCCGGCGCCGTCGGTACGTTTGCCAACATCGACCCGTCTGTCGAGGAGTATGTCTGCAAGAAGCTCGGCCTGAGCGTAGAACCGGTATCGACGCAGGTAGTACAAAGGGACAGGCACGCCGAGTTCTTCACCACTCTGGCGTTGATCGCAGGCACAATCGAGAAGATATCCGTTGAGATACGGCACCTTCAGCGTACGGAAGTCTATGAGGCTGAGGAGTATTTCTCGAAGGGGCAGAAGGGCTCGTCGGCAATGCCGCACAAGCGCAACCCGGTGCTCTCAGAGAACCTTACAGGGCTCGCGCGTATAATCAGGTCGAACTCGATCGCCGCGATGGAGAATGTCGCGCTGTGGCATGAACGAGATATCAGCCACTCATCCGTCGAGCGCGTCATCGCACCAGACAGCACCATATTGATGGACTTTATGCTAAAAAGGATGACCGGTGTCATCAAAAAGCTCATCGTCTACCCGAAAAACATGAAAGAGAATATGAACAAGCTATGCGGGCTTGTGTTCTCGCAGAAGATACTGTTAGACCTTGTAAGCAAGGGCGTGAAGAGGCAGGACGCCTACCTGTTGGTGCAGCGAAACGCAATGGAAGTCTGGAAGAAGCGGGTACCGTTTTTAGAGCTGCTCCTGAAAGACAAGGAGATCACGAAGTACCTCACAAAGAAAGAGATAAGGGAATCATTTGACCTTAACTATCACCTGAAACATGTTGATACAATATTCAAGAGGGTCTTCAACCAAGCTATCGCTTGACCCAATATACAAGCTATCGCTTGACCAAATATACAAGCTATCGCTTGACCAAATATACAAGCTATCGCTTGACCCAGTATACAAGCTATCGCTTGACCTAATATACAAGCTATCGCTTGACCCAGTATACAAGCTATCGCTTGACCAAATATACAAGCTACAGCTTGACCTAATATACAAGCTACAGCTTGACCTAATATACAAGCTACAGCTTGACCTAATATACAAGCTACAGCTTGACCCAGTATAGGGTGACATAATAAAATAAAATAACCAGGAGTTACAATGAAGATAGGTATAGCCGGCTACACAAATACCGGCAAGACGACGATATTCAA
>JAJRZU010000120.1 GCA_024275075.1 Deltaproteobacteria bacterium
AGAACGTCAACACCACTATAAAGGACGCGGTTACCGGCAAGGATGCCTCGGCTCAAGAGGCGCTTGACAACATGATGATCGAGCTCGATGGCACACCGAACAAATCAAAGCTGGGGGCAAACGCCATCCTTGGTGTATCGCTGGCGGCGGCAAAGGCTTGCGCAATACAACGCGGCCTATCCCTGTTCAAATATCTCGGCGGTGATGACGCTGTCACGCTGCCGGTACCGATGATGAATATAATAAACGGCGGTTCTCACGCGGATAATAACGTGGATATCCAGGAATTCATGATCATGCCGACGGGAGCCGCGTCATTCAGGGAGGCGCTCCGCATGGGCGCAGAGGTGTTCCACAACCTGAAAGCGATCCTGAAAGGGAAAGGCTACTCCACGTCAGTCGGTGACGAGGGCGGCTTCGCACCGAACCTTCAGTCAAACGAGGAGGCGCTCCAGACGATAATCCAGGCGATCGAGAAGGCCGGCTACACCCCGGGCGAGGACATCATGCTCGCGCTTGACCCGGCATCCTCAGAGTTTTACAAGGACGGCAAGTACGACTTATCCGGTGAAGGGGTCGTTTATGACTATAAGGAGCTGACGGATCTGTACAGCGGCTGGATCGACAAGTACCCGATATTCTCGATAGAGGACGGAATGGCCGAGGATGATTTTGACTGGTGGCGCTACTCGACCGAGAAGCTCAAGAGCAAGATCCAGATAGTCGGTGATGACCTTTTTGTAACGAACACAAAGCGGCTCAAGCTTGGTATCGATACTGGTATGGCGAACTCGATCCTGATCAAAGTGAACCAGATCGGGTCTCTTACCGAGACGATCGCGGCGGTGAACCTCGCCAAAGCGAACGATTACACTAACGTTATCAGCCACAGGAGCGGCGAGACGGAAGACACCTCGATCGCGGATATCGCGGTGGCGCTTAATACCGGGCAGATAAAGACCGGGTCGCTGTCACGTACTGACCGGATATGCAAATATAACCAACTGCTTCGGATAGAGGAAGAGCTCGGCGATAAGGCGATATTCGGCGCGAAGATAATATTATAAAGGTCTCGCATGGCCTGAAAGGCTGTCCTCCCAGACGCTGCCCGCCCCGTCATCCTGTCACCGCGAAGCGCACCTCTGCGAGAGCTTGAGTTTGAGGTGCGCCTATTGTTTCAGGAGCTGAAAGCTTCGTTGAACATCAGAGGCTGATAGAGCCTGAGTCAGGCTCAGGATGACGTTCCCCAGATACGTAAATACCCTGTAAGAGGAATATAAAGTTGAGTGACACGCTGATAAAGATAAAGAATCTTAGCAAAGTCTACCATGTAAAGGAGAAAGCCTTTTACGCGAAGCGGGCTTTGCATGCCCTGACTGATATCGATATCAGTATCAAAAGGGGGGAGACACTCGGGCTCGTCGGTGAGTCCGGCTGCGGCAAATCCACGCTTGGCAGGTGCATCCTGCGGCTCGAGGAGCCGGACTGCGGGAGCGTGTTTTATGACGGGGAGGATATCCTCGCGCTCAACGATGAGGCGATGCGCAGGAAGCGCCGGCAGATGCAGATAATCTTTCAGGATCCGGCATCTTCGCTGAACCCGTACATGAAGGTCAGAGACCTGATCGGTGAGGGTTACAAGATACACGGCATCTTCAAGGGTAAGGATGAGATCGAAGAGAACGTAAAGGAGCTGATGGCGAAGTGCGGCCTTAAAGAGGATATGTTAAGCAGGAAGCCGCACGAGTTTTCCGGTGGCCAGCGACAGCGTATCTCCATCGCGCGGGCTCTTGCCGTGAAACCGAGCTTCATCGTGTGTGACGAACCGGTATCCGCGCTCGATGTCTCCGTACAGGCGCAGATCATCAACCTGCTTGTCGATCTTCAAGAGGAGTTCGAGCTCACGTACCTGTTCATCTCGCATGACCTGAAGCTTGTGGAACAGATATCCGACCGCGTTGCCGTCATGTACCTTGGCAGGATAATGGAGCTCAAAAGCGCCGACAAGATCGGTGAGGAACCTGTGCACCCGTATACGCGGGCGCTGCTCGCCAGCACGCTTGACACGGCGGCAAACGGAAAAGATGACGCGGCGAAGGAGGATATCGTTCTCGAGGGAGACATCCCCTCACCGATCGACCCGCCCAAGGGGTGCGTGTTTCATACGCGTTGCTTCATGAAGAAGGATAAGTGCACGCGGGAAATCCCTTCGCTAAAGGAAGTGAGAAAGGGGCATTATGCGGCGTGCCATTTTATATAACGCCATAGCCGCCATCATCATAGGCGGTATGCTTTTTGGCTGCGTCAAAGGCGGCGGGCGGGGGGATGACAACTCAATCGTGGTCGCTCTTGACGGCAACCCGACGAACCTTGATCCGCGATTCGTCACCGACGCGTACTCCACGCGTATTGCGCCGCTCATCTACAGCCCGCTGTTTCAGCTTAACAAAAACAGCGACTTAGAACCGGTGCTATGTAGCGGTTATGAGAGGCCGGACGAACTCACTTACATCTTCAGAGTAAAAGAGGGGGTCACCTTCCACAACGGTAAACCCTTTGGCGCGAAGGATGTCAAGTATACATACGAATACGTGATGGACAAAGATAGCGGGTCTCCGCGTTTCGGTTCCTTTGACAAGATACAGCGGATCGAGTTACTCGACGAGATGACCATCAAGATAACCCTGAAGGAACCGTTCATATCATTCATGCTCCTGACGACTATGGGTATCGTACCCGAGGGCTATGACAAGCAGAAGCTCGAGGAGGAACCGACAGGCTGCGGGCCGTTCACGCTCGAGGAGTTTTTGCCCGGCGAGAAGGTCGTTTTAAGAGCCAACGACAGCTACTTTGGCGGCAGGCCGAAACTGGACATGGCGGTATTCAAGGTGATCGAGAACAGCACCACGCGAATGCTCGAACTGAAAAAGGGCACCGTAGACCTGCTGTTCAATTCGATACCGGCTTATGCGGTAAAGTTCGTCGAGGAGATGGAGGAGATAAACGTCATCAAGGAGCCGGGCATCACCTTCCAGTACCTTGGATATAATTTCGAGGACCCGGCATTGAAGAAGAATGAGGTCAGGCGGGCGATATCACACGCGATAGACCGCGACGAGATAATCAGGTACAGCCTCAAAGGGTTAGCCAAGAAAGCGGGTGGGATGATACTGTCGCCGGCTAACTGGGCGTATGAAGATGATGTCGCGAAGTATCCGCATGATCTGGAGCTCGCGAAGAAGCTGCTCGATGAAGCGGGGTACCCCGACCCTGACGGTGACGGCCCTAAGACGAGGCTGCACCTGACATTCAAGACCTCGAAGAACAAAGAAGCGAACGAGATCGCGCAGATCTACAAGGCGCAGCTGAGAAAGGCGGGTATCGAGCTCGAGGTGTCAAGCGCAGAGTGGGGCACTTTTTTTGGTGATATAAAGAGCGGCAACTTCCAGCTCTACTCGCTCAGGTGGATCGGGATAGTCGACCCGGATATCTTTTATTATGTATTCCATACCGACAGCTTCCCACCGGCTGGCGCGAACCGGAACCGGTACAGTAATCCGCTTGTCTATGAGCTTATCGACCGCAGCAGGAGGGAGATGAATAAAGAGAAGCGCCGGGAGATATACAGTTATATCCAGAAGATAACGGCGGACTACGTGGTATACACCCCGCTTTGGTACCTGAAAAATGTCGTCGCCATCAATAAGAGATACAAAGGGTTCATCATCTACCCGGGCGGCCAGTACACATCGCTTAAAGACGTCTACATCTCAAAGTGATTCGCGAAGGTACCCTTAAAACCATTTAGATGGTACGTTTTGTTTGACTATCAAATCCGGTTTATGGTATTGTATCCGCGTATCGTTTCTCATCTCATACTTGGTATTAATGATTTCCTAAGGAGCCTGCATTGCCTGGTATCGCCGGTGTTATCAGTGAAGAATCCGTATCCTCAAAAAGCAGCGTCAGCGCCATGATCAACCAGATCAGCGACGAGATGTCTTACCTTGACCATTTCAAAGGCTATAATGTATCACTCTCAGGTTGCGCTTTTTGCCATATATCCCGTGGGTCGTCAACAAAAGACATTATGCGGCACACATACAGTAAAGCCGGTATCACGACGATATTTAACGGTACTATCACCAACACGAAGGAGCTGAAGAAATATACAAAGTTATCGGACAGTTA
The DNA here is from genome assembly GCA_024275075.1 of Deltaproteobacteria bacterium. Lineage (GTDB taxonomy): Bacteria > Desulfobacterota > JAJRXV01 > JAJRXV01 > JAJRXV01 > JAJRZU01. Next base: position 4,192 of record JAJRZU010000120.1, read on the forward strand.
TGCACCGGCGCGCACGCTTTACAAGATATATTCCAGCAGGCCGAACGACTTTTACAAACTCATCAAAGGCTCTTTTAATTACATCATCCATGACAAGAACAAGAAGGTGGTATATGTATCGAACGACCGGTTCGGGCTTTACCCGCTATATTACTTTACTCACGGGCAGGCGCTTTTTTTCTGCTCTGAGATAAAGCCGCTGCTGGCGGTGGATATGATCGACAAGAGCCTGAACCTGAAAGGGTGCGCCGACTTCTTCGCTTTCGGTTACGTACTCCAGGAGGACACGCTCTTTGAGGGGATAAAACTGCTCCCACCGGCATCTGTTATCAAGTATGACCTGCGCGGTGAGAAATTCAATATAGTCAACTACTATAACATCTACGAGCCGATGGAGAAATTGTCCTCGCACGATGACGATATATTCGATGAAGTATCTGAAAAATTCGCCGATGCCGTCAAAGCGAGTTTCACCGGTAGTAAGCCGGGGTTCTTCCTCACGGCGGGAGTCGATTCCCGCGCGAACATCTCCTCGGCGGTAAATATCTCTGACGATCTGAACACCTTTACTTACGGCCTGAAAGGTTGCTTCGATGAGAAGATCGCCCGCAGGCTGTCGCATAAGCTGAATACATCGCACCATTTCTTCACCTACGGCGGGGACTATCTCGCCTCACGGGCGAAGGACGTCGTCAGGATGACTGACGGTATGCTGAACATCTTCCATACCGGCGGGTTCCCGACATACCCGAAGATCGCGAGGATTACTGATAAGATGGTGGTCGGTGACGGCGGCGAGTTCGCGC
>JAJRZU010000121.1 GCA_024275075.1 Deltaproteobacteria bacterium
ATGAACGCTATTACTTAAAAGAGTAACGCGTTCTTATACCAACCTTTAGTGTGGGGGGCATAATGCCCATTAATTGCGCGAACACCCTGAGGATAGCATGAACGCTATTACTTAAAAGAGTAACGCGTTCTTATACCAACCATCAAGGGGGGATTATATTGTTAAATTCCCATAAGTCAAGAAAAAAATGTTACCAGTAAATATGAACATGTAATGGTTTGACAATTTATTTCATTGCTGGTACATATCATATATACTAAAACGTTACTAAAAGGGACTATGAAACCATTCGCGATTTATTTCGGTATTACCCAGCTGTGTAACATGCGCTGCCCGATGTGCATAACGCGCGGTCACAAGGCCGGCGCCCCGAAGATGGAGCTCACCCGCCGTGAGATCCGCAACACGATACTGAAACCGTGCAAAGACCTTGGTATGGTATCCATCGCGATAAGCGGCGGCGAACCCTTGATCGTCAGGCACACTGCCGCAACCTTGTCAGATGCCGTGAAGCTGGGCTATAGCGTCTACCTGGCGACGAACCTTTTGAAATTCGACACAGGGATGATGAAGAAAATATTCAGGATATTAGATGATGAAAAGCATTGTATACAGGTATCCTTCGACTCGATCGAGACGGCGCAGATGAACGCGATAAGGGGGAAAGACGTCTTTTTTGATGTCGTGAACCACTGCATGGAACTTGTCAGCCTGCGGGAAAAGCTGAATGTGAAAACCCCGCTCGTCGGGTCGGCGATCCTGCAGCCGAATAATGTAGATTCCATAATAAAGACGATCGATTATGTCATAAACGAGCTGAAATTCGATAAAATATTAGTCCAGCAACGCCACGACTACCCTGTCATCAACATCGATAATTATAAGGAGCAGGCCGCTATATCGACAAATCGCTACGATACCGCGATGAATGAGAAGCTTGTAAGCGCCTCTCTGGAGATAGCCGAGCTCACAAAAAAAGACCCCCGCGTCGAGCTGGCCAAAGGCGAGGTGAAGGACTGGGTCGCATTGTATAATAACCCGACGGATATCAAAAAAAGGTGCGAGGCGGATAATATGATCTTCATCGATTCGTATTGGAATATTAGGGGCTGCCTCTTTGGCGAGGTTCTTGGTAATGTCAAACCAGGCGGCATCGCTGAGTTCCTGGAATCGAAAAAATATACGGATTTCCTGAAATTATGCGCAGTATGCAACATCTGCACACACGGCTGCTCTTAATACTTCGAGGCATTAGGCTTGTGTTGGTGTGGTGTTTTTGTTTTGCATAAATTCCAGGTATTCATCTATCACATCGTTGGAGGCGCCGTCCGCGACTTTTTCGCCATGTCTTAACCATATCGCTCTGCCGCAGAAGCTCTTTATCATGCCATGGTCATGCGAAACGATGATGATGGTCTTCCCCATCTGTTTGAACTCATTGATCTTATCGGTGCATTTCTTCTGGAAGGACGTATCGCCGACCGCCAGAATCTCATCGATGATAAGAATATCCGGGTCGACGTCGATAGCGATCGCGAATCCGAGCCTCATGTACATCCCGGATGAGTAGTTCTTCACCGGTATGTCGATGAAATTATCAAGCTCTGAGAATTCCACGATATGCGCGTACTTCTTTTGCATCTGCTTCTTGGAAAAGCCCATCAAGGAACCGTTCAGGAAGATATTCTCCCTGCCGGTCAGCTCCGAGTCGAAACCGGCGCCCAGCTCAAGTAGCGCGGAGATACTCCCGACCACCTTCACTTTCCCCTGGTGAGGTTGCAGCACGCCGCAGATCATCTTCAAAAGCGTACTTTTGCCCGAGCCATTCTCCCCGACGATACCAAGCGTGTCGCCCCGCTTTACGGTCAGGCTCAAGTCCTTCACCGCGAAGAAGTCCTCATAGGTGTTCTTCCTCTTGATGATGTTTATCACCTTCTCTTTCAAGGTGAACACCTTCTCGTGGTATAACCGGTAGCGCATCGCCACATTGTCTAATTGTATAGAATCCATAGCCATTAAATGTAAAAAATGAAATTATTTTCGCACTTACTGAAAAACCACCACCCGAACAAGAACGTTAAAATCGATGTGCCCGCCGCCATCATCAGCGTATTCATATCAGGAATCACACCGTCATAAAGCGGCATCCTGAAACATGACACAATATAGTACATCGGGTTCAGCTTAAAGAATATAACGTATTTCTCTGGTATATAGCTCATCGGGTATATTATCGGTGTCACATAAAACCACGCCTGGAACACCACGTCGATTATGTGAGACATATCCCTGAAGAAGACGTTCAGCGTCGAGAACACCAACGCGACCCCTGCGGTAAATACCAGTATTATCAGCATCGCCACCGGTAAGAAGAGGGCTGTAGCACCGATCTTCACATCCATCACAGGGAAGAGCAGAAAAAGCGGCACCATAGCCAGGCTGAAGTTGACTAAATTCGAGAAAACATTACTAAGCGGGAAGATAACCTTTGGTACGTACACCTTTTTTATCAAACCCGCGCTGCTTACTATAGACATGTTCGACATAGCGACCGACTGCGCGAAGAAGTTCCATGGCAACAGCCCGCAGATTAGGAATATCGAAAAATTCTTGATATCGAATTTCATGATGGTCGAGAAGACTATAGTGAAGATAATCATCATCAAAAGCGGGTTAAGCATCGTCCAGAAGAAACCCAGTACAGAGCGTTTGTACCGGACTTTAAGGTCTTTTATGACCAGGTTCTTCAAGAACTCCCTGTACTTTATCAGTTTAGCTAAACTTTTTATCATATTTATCTGGTGGGTATGGCGCGAAACCGCACCGTTAACCTACTTACTTTCCTTTTCCTTATCCTCATACTCAATGATTATCTTCATCAGCTCATCTTTCTGCGGGTGCTCAGGGTTCAGCTTCAGCGCACGCTTAAAAAACGGCAGCGCCCTTTTTATATGGCAGCTGGTGTAGTACGTACTGCCCAGGTTTATTATCGCCACCCAATACTCAGGGTCTAACTCGATAGCCTTCTCAAACGATTTCACTTCCTCGTTAAGATATTCTATATTACGCGTCTGGCCGTACTTGAACCGGTTAGCCATACCAAGCATATTGTACGCCGCCGCGGAGCCCGGCTCGAGCTCGATCGCCTTTTTATAGTTCTCGATCGCATCGTCATACTCCTGCTTGTCAAACTTTTTGTTACCCTCTTTCAGAAAGTACTCGGCATCCTTCTTTGCACATGCGGCTGTCAACATAACCAGAGCCGCGGCTATAACCAGAACTCTTTGTACCATATTCTCTCCTGTAATAGTTGTTGTAAAGTCAACGATTTTTTATTACGATAATGTTATGCTTCCTCCATGAAGTATGCACGCAAGTACTGGGCATTATGCCCTCTCATATTCC
>JAJRZU010000122.1 GCA_024275075.1 Deltaproteobacteria bacterium
CTTTTGTAAAGTTTCGGGGTGTTTAGGTTGAACGCGCCTGTCATCGGCACTACCGCCGCGCGATAGGCCATGTACAGCGCGACCATAGAGAACGCCGCCGCGTACTTCGGGATCCGCTTCCTGAAAGAGTACTCCTTGACAAAACAGTAATCGTAGAACATGATGATCACCGGCAGTAAGAACGCGAACTCCTTTGATACCGCCCCAAGGAAGAGGAAGATCATCGAGTAGGCGAAATACAGCGGTTTCCCGCTCTTGTCGCTCTTTACATAATAGTAGAGCGATAAAAGGATGAAGAGCGTGGAGACCACGTTGTTCCGGCCGGTGACAAAGGTGACCGCCTCGACATGTACCGCCTGAGCGGTGAAGATGAGGGCAGTCATCAAAGCGGTGAGCCGGCTCGATGTGATGATCGTCACCAGAAAGTACAGAAGGATAGAGCATATAGTGGTCAGGATGATGTTCGTCAGGCGGAACCCGTAAGCCTTGCCGCCGTATAGTTGATAATCGAGCAGATATGTAAGGTTGATGAACGGCCGGAAATAACCGGTACCAGAAAAAGTCGCCGGCTTGTCCTCGATCGTCAGCAGATCCTTTATGTTACCGGCATCCCGGATATAATAATTCTTCTTGACCAGGTAGCTGTCGTCCCAGACGAACTCGTTGAAGAAACCGTTGAAGTATATTATAATATTCAACAGGATCAGGACGATTACAATCGAGCGGTTTGAGTAGTTTGTCTCGCGCATGGGTGACAATACCAAATCGAGCGCAAAAAATCAATAATAAACTACCCCGTAGCAGAGCTACGAGGTATCAATTGTAAATAATTACGCAACAAGTTGCGAGGTATTAAACCCTATAAACAGGCAAGCCTGAATAAACACCTGTCACATAGTGGGACTTAAGCCAAATAGAAAAATAGCATAAATAATTGACAAAAGTCAAACCATATTTGCTTAAATGTGTTTATATTATTAGCAGGTAAGGATATTTGCAAGTAAAAATATTTGCAAGTAAAAATATTTGCAAGTAAAAATATTTGCAAGTAAAAATATTTGCAAGTAAAAATATTTGCAGTAAGAATATTAGTTTAGGAGAGAGTCATGACAAAGTGCCCGGGACAGGACATGCAGCAGTGGAAGTTTGACGCGATCTATGATGTCAAGTGTCCAAGCTGCGGCTACATGGTGGAGTTTTTCAAGGATGAGACGAAGCGGAAGTGCCCTTCATGCAAACAGCCCGTCTTGAACGACAGGATAGATTTCGGTTGCGCGAAGTGGTGTCCGTATGCGGAATCGTGCATAGGTCCTGAGCAGTATAAGAATATCGAGTTGAACGAGAAGTTGCAGAAGCGTCGCGATGATTTTTCGCTTCTATTGGATATTGTCGGTGACGGTAACGACGCCGCGCGCGATCTGTTCAAGAAGCTTTACTCGGAAAACGATAATGATGACGTGCTCTTTGATACAAAGCAGCTGTACCTTCTACGGGATACGGACGAGGAACTTTGTAATAGCGCGACAGCCTTCTTTAACAGGTTCTTAGAGGAGAAGAAGGCGAGAGAGGAGAGAGAACTTCAGTCAAGGCAAAGGACTGAAGAGATGATTCATAAATTTAAAAAAACATAATGTTTTACCTAATATAGCCCGCCGTTGGCGGTCTGGGGACGGGACATCTCTGAGAAGCGATGGTGTTCCAACCAATTATTTGGTGGATTTGTAAGGCCTGAACATGATTAATTATTTTAATAATTTTAATAATAAAATTAAAAGAGGAGGGTGATTATTATGGCATTAAGGCAGATAGTGAAAATAGATGAAGATAAATGCACCGGTTGCGGGCTGTGCATACCGAAATGCGCGGAGGGCGCGTTGCAGATAATCGATGGCAAGGCGAAGCTCGTTGACGACAAGTTCTGTGACGGTCTCGGGGCGTGTCTCGGTGACTGCCCGGAGGGAGCGATCACAATAATCGAGCGCGAAGCCGACGATTTTGATATCGAAGCCGCCGAGGAGCATGTAAAGGAGCTGCACAAGCATGAGGAGAAGGAGGCTCACGCGCACGCTCATCACGGGCACGCGGGGCATCAGTGCCCCTCTTCCCAGGCGATGACTTTTGCGTCCAAAGAACCGGTAAAAGATGTGGATGTACCGTCCGCCCTGACAAGCTGGCCTGTGAAGATAGAGCTGGTATCACCAAAGGCGCCTTTTTTCGGGAATGCAGATGTCGTCGTCGCGGCGGATTGCGCGGCGTTCGCGTATGGTAACTTCCACAACGATATAATGAAGGGTAAGGTCATCCTCATCGGGTGCCCGAAGCTGAGCGACAGTGAAAGCTATTACCATAAGATAACCGCGATCCTGAAAGAGAATGACCTGCGCAGCCTGTCGGTAGTGCACATGGAAGTCCCGTGCTGTTTCGGGCTCGTGCATCTCGTTGAAAAAGCTATCGAAACATCGGGTAAGGACATAAAATTGAAAGATATAGTGATCGGTATTAAAGGTGACCTGCATGAAGGTTAGCAATCCCCTCTCCTCCTCCGGATTGCAGGTATGGGCGCGGCATTTATGCCGCGCCTTTCATTTATACGGCGGAGCATTTCAGTGGTTACCGCGCATTTTGCTTCTTGACTTTTCCACCCCTAACATGTAATTTATTGCCATGCTGAAAAAATATCTGCAAAGTATTTTTGATGTGGAAAGTCAGGGTGACTCCCGGGAGGAGAGCTATTACTCTTCGCTTGAAGCGCTTATTAAGGAGCTCGCCGATGATCTGAGCAAAAAAAGTGTCGTTGTAACCACTCTGCCTAAGAAGACGGAGGGCGGAAACCCTGATTTCAGGATATGGGACGGTAAACAGAAGGTTGTTGGCTATATTGAGGCGAAAAAGCCGGGAAC
>JAJRZU010000123.1 GCA_024275075.1 Deltaproteobacteria bacterium
AAAGGGAGATCGACCCATACGGCCTCATCTACTCAAACGGATTCTGGATATTAGTCGCGTTCTGTCATATGCGGGGCGAGGTGAGGCACTTCTCCGTGGACAGTATTAGAGAGCTTGAGATGTTGGATAAATACTTCTTTTACCCCGAGGACTTTTCGTTAGAGAGTCATGTCAAGAACAGCTGGCGCTACTATAGCGGTAAGGCTGTCGAAGTCCTCGTAAGGTTCGATAAAGAGATATCGCACATCATTCTTAGACGTGATAAATGGCACCCGACCCAGAAGGTGACTAAAGCTCCAAACGGTGACGTCACTTTATCTTTTAAGGTAGCCGGTGTCGATGAAATAAAGAACTGGATATATAAATTCTTACCGTATTGTGAAGTACTTTCACCACCTTATCTGCGCAGGATAATCAAGGAAGAACTAAAGCACGCACTTAAAAAATATAAAAAAAATAAATAGCAAACAATTATTGTCATACTCCTGTCAATCACTTCCTGTAATATTTAAGCAGACAAACAAATAAATCATACATGTAATTATTTGCGGCTATTTTGCAATAATATCAATATGATATCTGATTATTACATACAAAGGTGAAATTATGCGAAAAATCATCAGTGAATTCTTACGAGGTAAAAGGCTGGGCGGGCATATCGCCTACAAGAATCTGACGATATTCCCGATAGTATCAAAGGAGCTGGGCGACAATGACTTCCTGACGATCGATGAAGCGTTGGAGAATAAACATGTCCAGATAACCGAGATATCCGATGTCGGCAACGTACCGAACCTGAGGCTGAAAAACCTGTGTGACAAGAAGGTCTTTATTTTAGATGGCGAGGAGCTTATCGGCGCCAAGTAGAACAGAGTAACGAACTCTGTGGTGCTGGTGCCCGAGCGCGGTGAGCTTACCATACCGGTCAGTTGCGTGGAGCGTAACCGCTGGAACTACAAGACGAAGCGGTTCTCGTCCGGTCATACGAGGGTTTATTTCCGCCTGAGGAAGAAGATATTTCAAACAGAGCTTAGCAATAAGGACATAAAGGTCAAGCAGCATCCTCAGCACGATGTCTGGAGCGATATCGACAGAAAGATGACCTCGATGAACGTTGACTCCGCGACAAGCGCGATGAATGATATTTACAAGAAGCACATCACAAAGCTCGAGAAATTTCGAAAGATGTTTAAGCCCGACAGGAGGCAGGTGGGGATGATCGTCCTTATCAATAACAAAGTGGTAAGCTGTGAGATATTCTCAAATCCGGTGACGATGGAAAAGTTCCACTACAAGATATTGAACAGTTACGCGATAGACGCTATTGAATGTTACACCGGTAAGAACAAGCAATTGAAGACGATTCGGAGGCGCGCGCTGAAGTTCCTGAATGATATAAAGAGATCCGAGTTTGACGAGACGATGTCTGTCGGTGCCGGGAAGGATATTCTCCTGAGCTCTGATGAACTTTGCGGCTCTTCGTTGTACTATAATAAAAAAGTCATCTATATGTCAGTATATTCGAAGATGAATCAATAACTTAAGTTCAGCGAAACATAATAGCCGTATTTACCTCTCTGGATCAGGAGCATAATATACGCTTTTTTATGCTTCAGTGACATTAGCGCCTTAAAAAGCTCCGCCTTATTCCTGATAATGTGGTCATCGACCTTGCGGATTACATCACCGGCTCGTATACCGTTTTTGTACGCGAATTCGCTCTCTTTTACATCCAATATCAAAACGCCTTCGCGCGTCTTTATATTAAATCTCCTGATATACTCCTTGCTCACGTCCGCAAGGGTAAGACCCATGAGGTCTTCTAAATAATCAACATAATAATTATTCGGGAAATCCCTTGTTGTAAGTTCAAGTTCCTTTATCGCGCCTTTCCTGAATAATTTCAGCGTGAGCTTCGCACCGGTGGTATACTGCCTGAGCAGCTCGTCATATACCTTTTTCGATACTGTATTTGTCTTGTTTATGCTGACGATGATGTCGCCGGCCCTTACACCGGTCTCCCTGGCCGGCGAGTTTTCATATACCTTCGAGACGAGTATCGCCTTTGTGTTCGGGTAACCGAAGTAGTCAGCCAGCTCCTTGGTAAGCTCCTGAACCTGCATCCCGACCCAGCCCTTATGCACCTCACCATAACTCATGAGATTATCTACGATATTCTTTACAACATCTGCGGGTATGGCAAAACCGATACCCTGCGCCCTCTCATAGATCGCGGTATTGATACCGATAACATCACCATCGATGTTCAACAAAGGCCCGCCGGAGTTACCCGGGTTGATGGACGCGTCGGTCTGGATAAAGTTCGTGTATGTCCGCTCCTTCGTCTTCACCGTCCTGCCGACAGCGCTGACGACACCGGTAGTCACCGTATGCGACAGCCCGTAGGGGTTACCGATAGCGATGACCGTCTCACCGATCATAAGCTCGCTTGACCTGCCCAGCTCGATGAACGGCAAGGGAGCCTCGGATTTTATCTTCAAGACGGCGATGTCCGTAGCAGGATCCGCGCCGATCACCTTTGCCTGGAACTCCCGGTTATCAGACAGGATAACCTTTATGTCAGAAGTGCTCCTTATCACATGCTGGTTGGTGACGATGAAACCGTCCTTGGATATGATGACGCCTGATCCAAGGCTCGTCTGGATAGTCTCTTTTTTGTACCGCGGCTCAAAGAAGTCCCTGAAGAATTCGTCAAAGAAGGGATCCCCGAAGTTGAATGGTTCATAATCGTCTTTGCGCTGCTCAGCGCGCACGTTTACGACAGCCGCCCCTACTTTTTCAACAGCGACGACGACTTCGTTTCTCCGCTCACTGGCACCGGCAAACGCAATTTGGTGCAGGGTTATTAAAACTAAGAGGGGTAATGATTTAAGGCAAATCTTTTTTATAAGCGGCATCTTATCAATACGATCTTATAAATATTTTTCTATTAGTATCTCGGCTATCTGTACGGCGTTCAAAGCGGCGCCCTTGCGGATGTTATCAGACACGATCCACATGTTGATACCGTTATCGATCGACTCGTCTTCTCTTATCCTGCCGACAAAGGTGTCATCCTTGCCCGCGGCATCCACCGGCATCGGGTACAAAAGTTTCTTCGGGTTGTCATAAAGCTTCACGCCCGGTGCGCCCTTCATAAGCTTCTTCACCTCATCCGCGGTGATCTTCTCCACAGTCTCGATATTCACTGACTCGCTGTGGCTGTAAAATACCGGTACTCGCACTGTAGTCGCGGTGAGCATAACTGAATTATCGCCCAATATCTTCCTGGTCTCATTCACCATCTTCATCTCTTCCCTGGTGTAATCGTTATCCAGAAAGACATCAATTTGCGGTATGCAGTTAAACGCTATCTGGTGCGGGAAATTCTCGATCACCAGGTCAGTTTGCTGGTATATCGCAAGCGACTGCTTAAACAGCTCGTCCATCGCCGCCTTACCAGCGCCGGATGTCGCCTGATAAGTCGATATCACCACACGCTTGATCACCGCTCTTTTATGTATCGGCGCCAGCGCAACGACAAGTTGTATCGTCGAGCAGTTCGGGTTCGCTATTATCCCTTTGTTCACATAATCCGCTACCCTGTCCGGGTTCACTTCGGGGACGACCAGCGGTACTTCGGAGTCCATCCTGAACGCGCTCGAGTTATCTATGACAACACAGCCTGACGCGGACGCTATCGGGGCGAATTGTTCCGAGATACTGCCGCCCGCGGAAAACAAAGCTATATCAACGCCTTCAAAAGAATCTTCATTGAGTTTACTCACTTTTACATTGTTGCCCTTGTACTCAAGGAATTTGCCCTCTGAGCGTCCCGAAGCGAGCGGTATAAGGTTGTCAACAGGAAAATTGCGCTCCTCGAGTATCGCGATCATCTCATTCCCGACAGCGCCGGTCGCACCGGCAATCGCTACATTATAACGCTGCTTTTTCATATTACACCCAATACCTTTCTTAATGCCTTATACAGATAGTTCCGCTGTAATGTTACCTACTTCTTCAGTGGAATAACCCATCTTACCGGCCGCGAGGATGTCAATCTTTGTGGAGACGACCTTGATGATAGCGTTCTCGATCCGCTTAGCAGCGCTCTCTTCGCCCAATGTCTCAAGCATCATCTGCACTGCCGCGATCGCCGCGAGTGGGTTGATGACATTCATGCCGGTATACTTCGGTGCGCTCCCACCGATCGGCTCAAACATCGACACGCCTTCAGGGTTGATGTTACCGCCCGCCGCGATACCCATACCACCTTGTATCATAGCGCCAAGGTCGGTGATTATGTCACCGAACATATTATCGGTGACTATCACGTCGAACCATTCCGGGTTCTTAATCATCCACATGCAGGTCGCGTCTACGTGCGCGTAATCCCTCTTGATACCCGGATAATCCTTCTTACCTATCTAATGGAACGCCCGCTCCCACAGATCGAACGCGAACGTAAGGACATTTGTCTTACCGCAGAGCGTCAGGGTGTTGTTCTTGCTACGCTTCTTGCACACCTCAAACGCGTAACGAAGGCATCTTTCGACACCCTTCCTGGTGTTTACCGACTCCTGAACCGCTACCTCGTCTTGCGTGCCCTTCTTCAGAAAGCCGCCGGTACCGACATAAAGCCCCTCGGTATTCTCGCGCACTACGACAAAATCGATATCCTCGGGCTGCTTATCCTTGATAGGGGTGTATACCCCGGGGTACAGCTTCACGGGACGCAGGTTTATATACTGGTCAAGCGCGAATCTAAGGTTAAGCAAAATACCTTTCTCTAATATGCCAGGCTTCACGTCAGGATGCCCGATAGCGCCAAGATATATCGCGTCTACCTGCTTTAACTCCTCAAGCACAGATGCCGGGAGCGTCTCCCCCGTCTTCAGGTACCTGTCACCACCTAAATCGTACGGGATAAGCTCATAGCTGAAATTCTCCACGGCCGCTACCGCCTGTAATACTTTCAACCCTTCGGCCACTACTTCCGGCCCTGTTCCGTCACCGGGCAGCACCGCTATTTTGTAACTTCTGTCCATTACCAATATTCCTTTTCTATTATTTTTTTTGAATCAGGTAGACTAATCAATGCAGCCGCCTTTGTCAAGAAAAATAATCACTGAAAAAAATAATTATTGCTGGCGGTGTCCCTTAAGAGTTTTGTGTCAATATTAACGCAAATTCAGCAACGCTAAGTTAGAATAACTCCTGAAAACCATTTAGATGGCTGCTGGTAACGTCAAGTATTTTGTGTCAGCAAGTTTTTGATAATTTGAGTTACTCATCAAAACATCCTCCCTGAAAACCATTTAGATGGCTGCTGGTAACGTCAAGTATTTTGTGTCAGCAAGTTTTTGATAATTTGAGTTACTCATCAAAACATCCTCCCTGAAAACCATTTAGATGGCTGCTGGTTTTCTTGACATTTTATTGATCTATTTGTATAATCCGCATACATATAACATTTACGTTAAGCGTTCTGATAAGGAGATATATAATGAAACTCAATAATAAATCAGCGATACCGATAATCCTGGTGTCTATTTTCACAGCCTTTGCGCTTGTCTCCGGCTGCTCTTCGAGCGATGACAATAACGTCAGCGGCGGCGTTGTCGAAGACACAACATATACATATTATCTCGATGCCGATGGTGACGGGTACGGCGACGCGGACGAATCTGTCAATGATACGTCACAGCCCGACGGGTATGTTCTGGACGCGACTGACTGTGATGACACCGATCCATTCATCAGCCCCGCCGCGACAGAGATACCGAACGATGATATAGATCAGGACTGCGACGGCTTAGACTCCGCCTACTATTATGCGGACAGCGACGGTGACGGTTACGGTGACGCTGGAATCGCGGTGATAACTTCTGATGAACCCGAAGGATATGTTGCGGACAGCACCGACTGTGACGATACGAGCGATCTTGTGTTCCCCGGGGCGGCAGAGGTTTGCGGTGACGGCATCGACCAGGACTGCGACGGAGGTGACACCCTGTGTGATGATGATGGCGGCGGCGGTGATGGTGGTACCGGCGCCACATATTTTTTAGACGCTGACGGTGACGGGTACGGCGACCCGAATAATTCGATAGTGGCCGCGACCCAACCGGCAGGATATGTCACAAACAACTCAGACTGTGATGACACGAACGCTACCGCATACCCTGGCGGCGTTGAAGTATGCGGCGACGGAATCGATCAGGACTGCGACGGGGAAGATGTACCGTGCGTAATGGTCACATATTACAGAGATTCAGACGGTGACGGGTACGGCGACCCGGATGTCACCATAGAGAACTATTCACCGCCGGCGGGGTATGTCACAGGCAATACCGATTGTAACGATTCAGACGCGTCAGTTTACCCTGGTGCGGCAGAGACGTGCGGCGACGGAATCGACCAGGACTGCGACGGGATTGATCTTGTATGTCCGTAGAAAAAAATAACCACAGCGAACACAGAGGGTTCGCAAAGGCAGCGCCGCCTGAAAAAAGAATGCAGGGTGGCTGTGCCCACCGAAAAAAATAGGTTTGTAGATCCCAGAGCAGGCCCGGGATGACTCAAGGAGGAAGTAAGGAGGAAGTAAGGATGAACATCAGTAAAGCAGTAGGCAGCGTAACTTTTATTGTAATAATCGCGGTGATATTTATTGCGGTGTCCCATAGAGGTTCGCGAAGCGGCAGTAACACAATCAGCGTGGATGAGGTGAAGAACAGGCTTGATAATAAAGACGATATCTTCATCCTGGACGTGCGTTCACAAGGTGAATACAGCGAGGGGCACATAAAAGGGGCTACCCTTATTCCGATGAACCAGGTGAAGAAGAATCTTGACAAGATACCCAAGGATAAGGATGTAGTCGTGTTATGCGCAGTCGGTGGCAGGAGCAGCGCCGCCACGAAGTTCCTTGTGAAAGCCGGCTATACCAACGTCTACAATATGCCCGGCGGCATGGTAAAATGGCAAAAAAAGGGTTATCCCGTGGAGAAGTAGGTAAGGCGGAGGCTTATTTGAAGTACCGGTCACGTTCTGAGTAGACGCATCCGCAGTATTGCTGGCGGTACATACCGTACTTCTTTGACAGCGTGATGCCCCTGCCCCAACCGGTTCTAAAGTCATAGTAATAGAAATCGATATCGTGCTTTTTTGCCAGCTCTTGCGCGATCTTGATTATCTCTTCGTGCTTCTGGTACCTGCTGTATAAAAGTGTTGTGGAGAACGCGTCAAATCCGCCTTCTTTAGCTTTCGCGGCAGTCTTTTCAAGCCTTAAAAGGTAACATATCCCGCACTTTCTGCCTTCGTTAAACGCGATTTTACGAAGGAATTCCCTGATATTGTAGCTTTCATCATAAATGATCTCCAGATTGACTGTCCGCGCGAAATCTTTCAATGTATCCAGCCTCTTTGAAAATTCGGTAAAGGGATGGATATTATTATTGGTGAAGTAACCGGTGATTGCGTAGCCCTTGTCAGTCAGCGCTTCGTGCGGGTACACCAGACACGGCGCGCAGCAGATATGTAGCAGTAAGTTCATAATATATAGTTATATTGAGTAGTTATACGATAATCGCTATCGGATATTTTTTTATTGACATTTTAGCAAGTTATATTTATATTGTCTACACTTTTTCGG
>JAJRZU010000124.1 GCA_024275075.1 Deltaproteobacteria bacterium
GAAGCTACTCCCTTATGGTGATCGCGAGACAGCCGTAAGGGAAAGCAGGCGCGTGTCTCAGCTTAAGAAGCTTATTTTAGAAGATATATCTATCCCGTTCGATGAGGTCACAGACACGTTACGTGCATTAAACCTGTCAAAGATTGAGAACAGTACTTTGGACATTGACAGTCTGGTCAGGATCAAAGGGAATCTTGAGACATCGCGAAAGCTAAAAAACTTTATCAAAGGGCTTGACGGGGGGATATATCCCTATATACTTGAGTTTAACGATAAGCTTTACGCTAACAAAGAGCTTGAACGCCGGATACAAAGGGCAATCGGTGATAACGGTGAGATATTGGACAGCGCGAGCGGTGAGCTTGGCAGGGTCAGAAGGCAGATTCGGGCGAAGAGGGAGGAGATAATCGGCTCTCTTAATGGTATGATGCACCTGAAGGATAATTCGTCGATTATCCAGGAGAAGGTGATCGCGACCAGGAACGACCGGTACGTATTGGTAGTGAAACCGAATTATAACGAGCGCTTTGACGGTATCATACACGCCACTTCAAAGAGCAGGGTCTCTTGTTATGTCGAGCCTTTTTCCGTGGTGGAAGATAACAACAAAAGTAACCTCCTGATCAATAAGGAGAAAGAGGAGGAGCAGAAAGTCCTGCGTGAGTTGACAAGCGAGGTGGGGAGTGTAAGTGATGATATCGCAAGGGCTCTGGCGGCGCTCGCGGAGTTTGACTTCCTGCTTGCGAAGGCGGGCTTAAGCGTTTCGCTGAATTGCTGCGAGGCGAAGCTGTATGAAAATACGAATAATGATGGGGAATACGGGATAGATCTGCAAAACGCTTATCATCCGCTTTTACTCTTTGAGTCCCTGCACCATAATAATAAGGATGTCACGAAGAAGGAAGTCGTACCGATAGATATAAGTTATGGCGAAAGCCGGTGCGGAATGCTGATCTCTGGTGCGAATTCCGGTGGGAAGACGGCCGCGTTGAAGACGTTGGGGCTCGCGGCGCTCATGGCGAAAGCCGGTATGCATATCTGCGCCGACGAGGGCAGCAAGATGGTATTCTTTGGTAAGATCTACACTGATATAGGTGATGACCAGGATATCCTAAGGAGTATGGGTACGTTCTCATCACACCTGGCGAATATAAAAAGTATATTAGAGATAACCGATGAAAATACGCTGGTGCTGTTAGATGAGCTTGGTACGGGTACGAACCCGATGGAGGGGGCGGCTCTCTTCTCTGCGATCCTTGACGCGCTTTTAGATACCGGTTGTTTCTTCGCCGCGACAACGCACCTTGATAAATTGAAACACTATGCTTATATTACACCTGCGGTTGAAAACGTCAGCGTTGCCTTTGATGAGCAGACTCTGCGTCCTGAGTACAAGTTACAGTATGATCTCAGCGGTTTGAGCAATGCGCTGAACCTTGCGCTTAACTTGGGTATCGATGAAGCGATCATTGACAACGCGAAGAAATATATGTCTGACGATGAGCTCAAGCTCTCTAATCTGCTTAAAGAATTAGCGGCTGAGAAGAAAAAGCTATCGGAGGAAACAGAAGAGGCTAAATCCGCAAGGAAGGAAGCCGAGAATTTAAGAAAGCATCGGGAACGGATGCTCGACTCATTAAAAGAGAAAAAAGCGTCGTTGGTAAAGAGCAAGGAGAAAGAGATATTAGACCTTTTTTATGAAACCAGAGCCGGGCTGAAAAAAATAATAAAACGGTATAAGACCGATGCGATAAACTCCTTTCAGGCGTATGGCGAGTTGACGACCTTAAAAAAGGATGTTGTCAGAAAGCTTTACATCCCACCGAAAAGGTCGAAAGAGGCCGGTGATATTACTGCCGGTGACAATGTGCTCGTAAAGAGCCTTAACCAGAAGGGTACAGTTCTGAAGCTGAACGAGAAGGGATATACCGCCGTCGTCAGCATCGGCGCCGTGAAGGTCGATATACCTGCCGGCGACCTGAAAAAGATCGAGCGTGATGGGAGGAAAAGTGCGGGAAATATAAACGTTAACAGAACCATAGACAATATCGGTAATGAGATAAACGTTATCGGCAAGACAGTTGACGAGGCTCTGCCGATAATCGATAAATTTTTGGATGACGCATATCTGTCTAACCTGAATGAAGTCACGATAATCCATGGTAAGGGCACTGGCCGGCTAAGGAGCGGGATATTACGGCACCTTAATCAGACGGCAAATGTGTCACGGATATTGCAAAATGATATAATCGCCTCTCAAGGGGCTACAATAGTAAAAATCAAACATTAATGCACAGGAGAACGCAAACATGGCAACAAATGAGGAGCTTATTGGAGTAAAGGATCTAATCACATTAGGCAAGTCAAAGGGTTTTCTCACCTATGATGAAGTTAATGACGGGCTACCTGATAATTTCGTTACTACTGAGAAGTTAGAGAACGTTATTACTCTTCTTAGTGATATGGACATTGAGGTAGTCAATTCTTCGAGAAGGGAAGAGACATTTGAGGCTCCTAATGTCGTAGTCGTTGCCGAAAAGGAACCTGACGCCCCAAGCGTGGCGGAACAGCCGAAGACCGGCAGGACAAACGACCATGTAAGGATGTACTTGCGGGAGATGGGCTCTGTATCACTGCTAAGCAGGGAGGGTGAGATAACTATCGCCAAGAGGATAGAGAAGGGGCTGGAGCTGGTGATGCGCAGCCTGCTCTCGACACCGGTTATGATAAAGGATATTATCGCCCTGATTGATAAATTGAATGAGAGCAGAGTCAAGGTCAGAACGATATTAAAAGAATTTGACGATGAAGATTCGGTGATAGAGGATGACGCTTTTTACCTGAAAAACGTCATTGTAATGCTTAACACTATTAACACAAAATTCTCACGCAATGAGGATATATTAAAAAAGATCAATAAAAAAGGTATCAGAAAGGCTACGAAGCAAAAGCTTGAGATAGAGTATTTAAGGAATAAAGACACCATCTTAAATAGTTTTAAGGCGATTAACCTTAGAGATAAGTATATTGACATGTATACTAATAAACTAAAAAAGATCGCAAACAAAATGCTCTCGATTGACAGGGAGCTTAAGTCATTTTCTGAAAAATCAGGGCTCTCTTTCGCGCAGTTGCAAGATCTTTCTCATGATACGAAAAGGACTGCAAAAGATAAAAATGAGATAATGAAGAAGTCTTGTCTGGCGAGAAAAGACCTGAAAGAGATTATAAAGCAGTTTAAGCTGGTGCATAAAAGGCTGAAAAAAGAAGAGCAGCTCATTAACATGAAAAAAGATGACCTGTTAAGCATATACAGTATTATGCGAAAGGGTGAAATTAAAGCGAAATTCGCGAAAAGTGAGCTTGTCGAGGCGAATTTGCGGCTCGTTGTAAGTATCGCGAAGAAGTATACAAACAGAGGCTTGCAGCTTCTTGACCTCATACAAGAGGGTAACATCGGTCTCATGAAGGCTGTTGATAAGTTTGAGTACCAAAGAGGATACAAGTTCAGTACGTATGCGACATGGTGGATCCGACAGGCGATCACAAGGGCTATCGCGGATCAGGCGAGGACGATAAGGATCCCTGTACACATGATCGAGACGATAAATAAACTCGTGCGGGCCTCAAGGACGCTGGTGCAGGAATTGGGCAGGGAACCCTCACCAGAGGAGATCGCCGAAAAACTGGTCATGCCATTGGATAAAGTGCGCAAAGTGCTCAAGATAGCAAAGGAACCAATATCATTAGAGACTCCGATCGGGGAGGAGGAGGACAGCTCCCTGGGTGACTTCATCGAGGATAAAAGGGTCGTTTCGCCTATCGACGCCGTTATGAACCTGAACCTTACCGACCAGACGGATGATGTTCTGGCAACGCTCACTCTAAGAGAAGAGAAAGTGCTTCGGATGCGCTTTGGTGTCGGGGAGAAATGCGACCACACTTTAGAGGAAGTCGGACAGGACTTCAATGTGACAAGGGAGCGCATCAGGCAGATTGAAGCGAAAGCCTTGCGGAAATTGCGGCACCCGACACGAAGGAAAAAGCTTGTAGACTTCATTGAAACATAAGCTGACCTGAACGCAGACGGTAACCTTATCAGATGGGTTGACACGAAAGTGCAGCCCATCTTTTTATTACCCTACAATCTGTAGTTGGGTAGGTTGCCCAACCAGTCGGCTTACCTGTTCAACACCTTCGCGGCGTCTTTGGCGAAGTATGTGATGATTATGTCGGCGCCGGCGCGTTTCATGCTCAAAAGCGTCTCCATCATGACGCGCTCGCCATCGATGTAACCGAGTTTGGCCGCGGCTTTTATCATGGAGTATTCGCCGCTCACGTTATATGCGGCTAACGGCAGGTCATACTCGCCGCGCACCTTCGCGATGATATCAAGGTACGACAGCGCCGGTTTCACCATAACGATATCCGCGCCCTCCTCAATGTCAAGCCCGACCTCACGTATCGCTTCATCCGAGTTTGCCGGGTCCATCTGGTATGACCGCCTGTCACCGAATTTCGGGGCTGACTCCGCGACGTCCCTGAATGGCCCGTAGTATGCCGAGGCGTACTTCGCCGCGTACGACATTATCGGTATGTTGTAGAAACCCTCTTCGTCAAGCGTCTCCCTGATCGCAATCACGCGCCCGTCCATCATATCCGACGGCGCTACAATATCGGCGCCGGCTGCGGCGTGTGTAAGCGCCATCGCGGCGAGCAGGTCAAGCGTCTCGTCGTTAAGGACATAACCGTCCTTGATGATGCCGCAGTGGCCGTGGCTGGTAAACTCGCACAGGCACACGTCGGTAATCACTAGCAGGTCAGGGCACGCTTTCTTCACAGCCCTGATCGCCTGCTGGACGATCCCTTTCGGGTCATAAGCCTGCGAGCCGATCTCATCCTTCTTCTTCGGGATACCGAATATCAGGATGGCGGGGATACCAAGTTTCTTGACCTCCTTCGCCTCCTTGACAAAATTTTCCAAAGAGAGCTGGAAGACGCCGGGCATCGATTTTATCTCTTTTTTGATGTTCTTCCCCTCGACGACGAACATCGGGTATATAAAATCACTCACGCTAAGTGTAGTCTCCCTTACAAGGCTCCTTAACACCTCCGTCCTTCTTAATCTTCTTCCTCGATATATCGGGTAGTACATTTGCAACCTCCTGTTTTGATTATTCTATTATCATCTAAAAACGCCTGAACAACCCATAAGCTGTCCCCCCTCCCTTGATGGGAGGGGAACGGGTTACAGGTCATACATAGGTACATAGGTCGTTTATTATCGCTTCCGCCAAATCCTTCGCTGTATAGACCGCAGGGACGATATCCACACTGTAGCCCATCTTTTCAACTACCTTCTTAGTCACCGGACTGAGCGCCGCTATCTTCGCCTTACCGATAAACCGGTGTAACTGCCCATCGCTAAACGCCGCGAAGAAATTTTTTGCCGTAGAGCCGCTCGTGAACGTCAGGACGGTATCCGCACCGTCACCGATCACCCTTAACAAGCCATCCGTATCCATATCCGCAGGGGACGTCGTTTCATATACCGGCGCCACCGTCACATCCGCGCCATGTTCACGCAAGGTCACCGGCAGCACCTCACGCCCGATGAGCGCGCGCGGAATCAGTATCCTCTTGCCGGTGAGGCCCGCCTCCACAAGCCCGCTTATCAGCCCTTCCGCCCGGTAGTCTTCTGGTACGAGGTCGATCGAAACGCCATACTCCTTCAGCGCCGCCGCGGTCTTTGGACCCACCACACCGGTGCTGACGCCAGTGAGCGCGCGGTCATCCTTACCGAACCGGTGCAAGAGCTCAAAGAAGAAGCGCACACCGTTCGCCGACGTGAAGATCACCCAGTCGTAACTGTTTATCCTGCTTACAGCGTCAGTGACAGCCCCCAAATCGTCAGGCGCCCTGAACTCGATCGTCGGGAAGTATATCGTCTGTGCGCCCGCCGCCGCTAAGACATTGGCGAATTCATCAGCCTGCCCCTTCGCTCTTGTTATGACTACCTTCACGTTTTTTAAAGCGTCACTCATATTTTTCATTTATGTACAAACTAAGGTTATAAATTGTTCTTGCTGTAGACTTCTGCAAGAATCTTGTCGGCGCCCCTGTCGAGTAACCTCTGGGCAAGTTCGATGCCTATCTTTTCCGCGTCATCCACGTGACCGGTAATATCATCTTTCAGGATTATGTCACCGGTCTCAGAACCGACAAGCCCTTTTACATGAAGCGTTTCGCCGTCCACCTTCCCATAAGCGGCGATCGGTACCTGGCAGCCGCCCTCTAATTTCATCAGAAAAGCCCTCTCGGCGGTTACGGCATAATCGGTCACTTTATGGTTCAAGAACGCGATCAGGTTGTTCACCTCATCATCACCGATCCTGGACTCGATACCAAGCGCACCCTGCCCGATCGCGGGTATGGAAATATCCACAGATAGCAGTTCGGTGATCTCATCCTCCTGACCAAGCCTTTTTAGTCCGGCGGCTGCGAGGATTATCGCGTCGTACTGCCCCTCCTTCAGCTTCCTCAGCCTCGTGCCAAGGTTGCCCCTTAGCTGCGCGATCTTTATGTACGGCCGCAGCGAAAAGAGCTGGCACTGCCTGCGCAGGCTGCTCGTACCGATGACGGCGCCGTCTGGCAAATTCGCGAACGAATTATACTTAACACTGATAAAGGCGTCCCTCGGGTCTTCCCGCTCTGTAACGGCGCTCAGGAAGAGGCTGTCCGGCAGTTCCGTCGGTACGTCCTTCATGCTGTGCACCGCAAGGTCTGCCTCCCTTTTTAAGAGCGCCTCCTCTATCTCCTTGACGAAGAGCCCCTTCCCACCAACCTTCGCAAGCGGAACGTCGAGAATCTTGTCACCTGTCGTCTTGATCACCTTCAGCGCAACGGTGACACCGGCGTGCTCGCTTTCTATCGTGTCCTTAATGTAATTCGCCTGCCACAGCGCAAGCTGGCTGCCCCTAGTGCCTATCGTTAGTTTCTTCATCTTCGCCCTTGCTCCTTATATATTCTTTTAGGTCAAACATATTGATGATAGTATCGATATAAAGCTCGCTATCGATGTCATCATCGCGGTTCGCCGCTTTCAGCATCGTAATCGGTTTGTGCAATATCTTGTTGATGATAGCGTTTGTCATCACATCCAACGCCTTTTCATGCTCTTTGGTGAAGCTGCCATTCATAGCGGAGAACGTTTTTTCAAGCTCCTTTTTCCTGATATCATTGAACTTCTCCCGTATCGCAACGATAGTCGGTACGACGTTCAGGTTCTTGATCCAGCCGTAGAACTTGCTTATCTCATGATCTACTATATGCTCAGCCTTTACCGCCTCTTTCTTCCGCTCGTTTATATTAGAGCTGACGACACTCTGTAAGTCATCGATATTATATACGTAAACGTTATCTATGTCGTTTATCTTCGGGTCTATGTCCCTTGGCACCGCAATGTCGATAAGGAACATCGGTTTGTTTCTCCGCTGCTTGATCACTTTCGCGATGTTCGGGTGTTCGATGACAAAGTTCGGGGCGCCTGTCGAACTTAAGATGATGTCTATCTTGTGCAGGTGATCATACAAATGATCAAACATGACCGCTTCACCACTAAACTCATCCGCCAGCTTTACGGCGCGCTCGTATGTCCGGTTCGTCACCCATACTTTTTTGACGCCGTTGTTCATGAAATGCTTTGCCGCAAGCTCGCACATCTCTCCGGCGCCGATCAGCATCGCCACTTTGTTGTCAAGCGTACCGAATATCTTCTTCGCGAGTTCCACTGCGGCGAAACTTATTGATACGGCGGAGCTCGCGATCCTCGTTTCCGTTCTCACCTTTTTCGCCACCGAGAAGGCCTTGTGCATCAATTTATTCAGGATAAGTCCCGCGGAATCGTATTCAGAGGCGAGCTAATAAGCGTCCTTTATCTGCCCTAATATCTGCGGTTCACCAACTACCATGGAGTCAAGGCTCGACGCGACCCGAAAGACATGCCTGATAGCCTCCTCGCCCTCATATACATACATGTGCTCATTGAATTTTGACAGCGGCAGCGACTTATACTCAGAGATGAAGCTCTTGATGTGCCCCGCCGCTTTATCTGGATCCTTCACCGCTACATATATCTCCGCCCTGTTACATGTGGAGAGAATCATGCTTTCTGAGCAGGCAGGCAGGTTCATTATTTTTCGTAAAGGTGTATCGATCCCGTCAGCGGGGAAGGTTATCTTCTCGCGGATATCAATCGGCGCTGTCTTGTGACTCAAACCTACTACAAGAATATTCATCAAACGACCCTATTTTTGTAAGTGCACGTCCACGGCATGAGAACCACCCAATAACAGATTAACGCCAAGGAACGTAAACAGGATTGCAAAGAACCCGATTATTGAGAGTATCGCGACTTTTCGTCCGCGCCAGCCAGTGGTCAGCCTTCCATGCAGCATAGCGGCATATATGAACCATGTGATAAGCGACCACGTCTCCTTCGGGTCCCAGCTCCAGTATGTACCCCATGCGGAATCCGCCCAGAGCGCGCCGGTGATAATACCGAGCGTCAAGAGCGGGAAACCAAAAGTAATGCACTTGTAATTTATCATATCTGACACTTCCAGTGACGGAAGCAGGTAATATAACATGTTCATCTTTTTCTTCTTAAGCTGCCTCTCTTGCAAAAGGTACATCACTCCGGCTACCGCCGCGACGGCAAACATGGCGTCACCTAAGAAGGAAAATGTTATGTGTATCGGTCGCCAGAAGCTCCGCAAAACAGGCGCAAGATTCGCAAGCTCATGGTTAAACGCAAACGCAATAAGGATGAAAATAAAAGATATCGGCGCCACGAATACACCTAAGATGTCTATCCTGAATTTATAATAAAGGATAAAATAGATGCCCCCCACCGACCATGCAAAAAATGCCAACCCATCGTGAAGATTGACTATCGGAGCATAACCCGCCTGGAAGTACTTGACGATCATACCGATCGTATGAACGACAAATCCGGCGAAGTACACACCGACAGCAACTTTTGTGACAGTCTCTTTTTGAGCCATAAGATAAAACAAAAAGACAAGCACCGCAAAGAAATAGAACGTTGCCGCGGTCTTAAAGAAATATACGCTTACTTCCATTGATTCTACCTGCATCCTGAATAAAAGATAGCCTGTTTTATCAGAAATGCACAGTATTGTCAACTTTTTTAATGGGTATTAATTCCGTGCGGCTTTTTCATTAGAAAAAACATTATAATCTGCAATTGCTTAACATTTCATAACCAGACGCCTTGTGTATTTAAGACGACATTTTATTTGACAATATTATAGAATTATGTTAGAATTATATATTAATTATACGCTTGTTATGGAGGCGTAAAAGTTAAGAAAGTCAAAGAAACTGGAGAATTTAAGTGAAATCAAGGCATTTCGCAATAGCGTTAGTGTGTTTTTGTATCTTCATTACCTCTTGTAGCACTAAAACTGTAAAAAAAGACAAAAATGTAACTGCCGGGCAAGTCAAAGATAAAGCATTTATCAATGAAATAAAGCGGATACAAAAAAAGAACAAAGTAAAGATAACGCAGGAGCAGCGGGACAGTTTAAAGTCCAAAAGGAATACTACAAAAGACGCGGATGAGCTAAAAGATGTAGCTCCTGCGGATTCAAACGATTCTTCTAACAATATCCCTGTAGAGAATGAGACGCGGAAGAGCAAGGCTGACGATCCTTTAGATATCTCGGCTAATCTTGAAGAGATAACTATTGCCGCCGATCCGGTAGAAGGGATACTGGTAGATGAGTCTATCGTAGATGATTTTGAGGAGAAGTACGCACCAAGAACAGAGGAAGAGACCTTTCAAGCTACCGAGGAAGCCAAAATAATCGAGGAGATGAATTTTAAGCCTGCGGAGAAAGAAGATCTCGATGACGAGAGCCTGCTGGCGCTCAAGGAGTTTGAGGAGCTTAAGAAGCTAAAAGATATTAAGGACTTAAAGGAGCTTGCTGAGGTCAAGAACGCAGATAAGCTGCTCAAGGATGAGCTCACGACTTATGACATACCAATAGTAGTGAACAGCCGCGTAGAGTATTTCTTGAATTATTTCCAGGGCAGAGCGCGAAAGATATTCGCGAAGTGGCTAAACAGATCGACAAAGTATCTGCCGATGATGAGGAAGGTATTTAAGGAGAAGGGATTACCCTTGGATTTAACATACTTAGCTATGATCGAGAGCGGATTCAACACGTCCGCGTATTCCAAAGCACATGCGGTCGGGGCATGGCAGTTCATCAAAAGCACCGGTAAGAATTACAAATTAAAGATAAACTACTGGGTGGACGAGAGGCGTGACCCTGAGAAAGCTACAATCGCCGCCGCGAACTACCTGACAGACCTGTATGGCCTGTTCGATTCATGGTACCTTGCCGCCGCCGCGTACAATGCCGGTGAGGGCAAGATAGCGCGCGGTATAAAGCGCCTTAAGACCGAGGATTACTGGGAGATGTCGAGGTACCGGTACTTAAAGCGCGAGACGAAGAACTATATACCAAAGCTGTTAGCCGCAATCCTAATCTCGAAGGATCCGGAGAAGTACGGGTTTAACAATATCGTACCGATGTCCGAATATGGTTATGAGACCGTGGAGATCAACGAGCCGACAGACCTTGAGGTGATCGCGAAATCCGCCGGTGTAAGCCTCGCGAAGGTGAAGGAGCTGAACCCGGAGCTTCGGCGCTGGTACACCCCTCCGGAGGTTAAAAGCTACACGATCAAACTGCCTGTGGGCTCAAAAGACTCATTCGTCGCCAATTACAGTAAACTGAAACCGACAGAGAAGATCAAGTTCCTGACGTACCGGATCAAGCACGGGCAGACATTATCCCATGTCGCGAGGAAGTTTGGTACGACCGTTTCATCTATCATGAAGATCAACAACATCCGTAGCGCGAGGCGTGTAAGGGCTGGTATTGAGTTGATAATCCCGATCCGCGGCGGTGTCAGCGTCGCGTCACTGAAGAAAAGCTACCGCCCGAAAATCGACCGGTCTGACCTGATAATAGTACCAAAGGGCGAGACGGTCAGCTACAGGGTAAGAAAGAACGATACGTTATGGGACATCGCGCAAAGGAGCGGCGTTCATATCACAGACATCATCAAACTCAATAACATCAAAAATTCGATAATAAAACCCGGGCAGAAGCTTTTCCTTTATAAAGAGCCTGAAAAAGTGTATGCCAAGGCAAAAGCGGCGGCGCCTAAAGCCGCGAAAGCAGAGGATAATGGCAATTACCATACAGTGAAGTCCGGTGACTCGCTCTGGAGTATATCAAAAAAATATGATGTTTCCATAAAGGAACTTCGTAAGATGAACCGGCTCTCAAGGCGCTCTCTGATCAAGCCCGGGCAGAAGATCATAATCGCGTACAATCTCGCGAAACCGGCTTCCGCAAAGAGTGCGACTATCGCTTCCGCCTATCAGTCGGGCAACGGGTTCATCACGTATACCGTGAAGAAGGGTGATACTTTATGGGAGATCGCGAAGAAGCATAAGATGAATATTTCTGAGATCAAGTCCCTGAACAACCTTAAGAGTAACCGGATAAAGCCCGGTGACGAACTGAAAATCAAAGTGACCAAGACTTAGACCTTCTATGATATCGGTCAAGAAAGCCCATCAGATAATCCTTGACAGCGTCAACACGCTTGGTGCTGACGACGTAATAATCAATGACGCATTAAACAGAGTAGTATTTCGCGATGTAGCGGCCGGATTCAACGTTCCCATGGCGGACAACTCCGCAATGGACGGCTATGCGCTTCGTTCCGCCGACACAAATGACGCGAACGAAGGGAGCCCCGCCATGCTGAGGATAACCGGTGAGGCGCGCGCGGGGGCGCCATCCACAGAGCCGGTGAAAAAAGGGTGCGCGACCAAAATAATGACCGGTGCGGTTATCCCTGACGGCGCGGACTGCGTCATAAAGCTCGAGGACGCGGATATGGCAAACGGGTACCTTCTTCTGTGCAAACCGGTGCGGCGCGGCGCGTACGTGCGTCATGCCGGTGAGGACATAAAAACCGGTGCGGTCGTCTTTGGGCGCGGCGACCGGTTGAACGCCGCGGGTATCGGTGTGTTGGCGTCACTAAAGATGCAAACGGTGCCGGTGTACAAAAAACCCACCGCGGCGATATTATGCAGCGGCGACGAGCTGATCGGCGTGGACGGTGAACTCGCGCCCGGCCAGATCGTGAGCTAGAACCGTTACACATTGGCGGCGCAGCTTCGCGAGGCGGGCGCCAATGTCGTCGATCTGGGCATCGTGAGTGACGATAAGGCGGCGCTCATCAGCAGGATAAACAAGGGGCTGAGTTGCGATTTCCTCATCACCTCCGGCGGGATCTCCACCGGTGAGTACGATCTTATGAAAGAAGCGCTCGTGGAGTGCGGCGCTACGAGGCTGATATTCAAGGTGGCGATGCGCCCGGGGAAACCATTCTCCTTCTTCGAACACGGCAACGCAAAGATCTTCGCTCTGCCGGGCAACCCTGTATCGTGCATGGTCTCGTTCGAGATGTTTGCCAGACCGGCGCTCTTAAAGGCGGCTGGCGCAACCGATATATTCAGAAGGGTGGTAAACGCTAAGCTTTTGTGTGATTTAAAAAAAGAAACGGGGTATAAACTGCTTTTTCGTGGTATAATCAAAGGGAGTGAAGGCAGCTATGTTGTGGGCGTTGCCGGTGCGCAGGGTTCGGGGATACTAAGCTCGATGTCGCTCGCCAACTGCCTGATAATAGCAGGGAAAGATGAAGACATATTACAGAAAGGCGATATAGTCAAAGTAATCGTTACCGACGATCGCTTTGGTTATTCAAGGAAACATAATGTTTCATCAAATTAGGTAATGCACACTCTAAGTGGTTAAACCTTAATTATTAACCCGGCAATCAAACTGTGTGCTTTTACGACGCGTCATCCCCGCGAAAGCGGGGATCCATAAAGCTAATAATAACAACTGGATTCCTGCTTTCGCAGGAATGACAACCGACTATATTTTTGACGATAAAGCATACTTATTTAGTTGCCGTGTTAAAATTAATTAACAAAACTTTGGAGTGGAATTTTACCATAGGGGTTTTAATGGAGAGAGCGATACAGATAAGAAGGTTGAGCGACCTTAAAGAAACCGCGAAGGATTATGACTGCGTATACTTTGGCAGCGAGTTCTGCCACTGGCTATTACCGACTCATGGTGAGCTTAGGAGTGTGGCGGCGCTGTGCAAAGATACCGGTAAGGCGCTGGCGCTCACGACCC
>JAJRZU010000125.1 GCA_024275075.1 Deltaproteobacteria bacterium
AAGCGCGGCCAGCGGCGCAAACGCACGCCTGGAAGCCAGCATTGATGAGCGGGAAACAGTTTCGCGCAAGTTAGACGATGCCCAGAGCAGGATAGAGGGATTTCTCGCGGAGCTTGCGGCGGAAAAAGAGAATAGAAAAGCGGCACAAGAGAAGCTTAAGCTGCTCGATGAGGCCAAGGAAAAGCTCTCGGACGCTTTTATGGCGCTCTCTGCGAAAGCGTTAAAGGATAATAATGAGTCGTTCCTCATCCTAGCGAAGGCTAACCTGAATGAGTTCTCAGAAAATGCGAAAGGCGACCTTGAGAAGAGGCAGCAGGCGATAGACAACATGGTCAGGCCGATCGGTGAGACTCTGGGTAAGTTTGAGCAAAATATCCGCGAACTCGAAAAGAGCCGTGATGAGGCGTACACAACCTTGACCGAGCAGGTGCGCAGCCTCATGGATACCGGTAAGGAGATTCGCAAAGAGACGTCTAATCTTGTCAAGGCGCTTCGTTCGCCAAAAACGCGTGGAAATTGGGGAGAGATAACGTTAAAGCGAGTCGTTGAGATGGCGGGAATGGTAGACCACTGCGATTTTTTTGAGCAAACAAGCGCATCAGTTGAGGGGAAACGCTACATACCGGACATGTTGGTAAAGCTTCCGGCGGGCAAAAATATTATTGTTGATGCGAAAACGCCGTTGGAAGCCTATTTGGATGCTATTGAGTCTGCGGATGAGACTGTTAGGAAAAAGAAGTTTGCCGACCATGCCCGTCAGGTGCGGGATCATATAAAGCAGCTTGGCGAGAAAAAGTACTGGGAGCATTTTAAACCCGCACCGGTCTTTGTTGTGCTGTTCCTGCCCGGGGAGGCATTTTTCGGCACCGCTCTGGAGTATGACAAAGAGCTTTTAGAGTATGGCGTAAAGCGTAACGTTATCCTCGCGACACCTACTACGCTTATTGCTCTGCTTCGTGCGGTGGCTTACGGCTGGCGCGAGGAGAAACTTGCAGAAAACGCGAAAGCGATCAGCGAGCTTGGTAGCGAGTTGTACGAGCGGTTTGCGGTATTCGGCGGGCACATAAAAAAGTTAGGCGAAAACCTTGGGAAATCGGTCACGTCATATAACGATTCTATCAGTTCCCTGGAGTCGCGCGTTTTAGTCAGCGCGCGCAAATTCAAGAAGCTAAAAGCCGCCCCCGAGAGTACGCAGATATCAAAATTAGACTCACTTGACGTTATGCCAAGGGAGCCG
The DNA here is from genome assembly GCA_024275075.1 of Deltaproteobacteria bacterium. Taxonomy (GTDB): domain Bacteria; phylum Desulfobacterota; class JAJRXV01; order JAJRXV01; family JAJRXV01; genus JAJRZU01. The sequence continues at coordinate 1,238 of JAJRZU010000125.1, forward strand.
CGGGCGAAGGAACTTATCGCTCAAGCGAAAGATGAGGAATAAAATAACATGTATAAACTTACAAAAGAGAATAAACAGATACGCGATATGTTCTCCTCCATTACCGGTAAGTACGATTTCCTGAACCACTTTCTTAGCATGAACATTGATAAGATATGGCGCAGGGCAGCGGTGAAGATGATGGACTTGTCAAAGGACCCCAGCGTGCTCGATGTCGCTACCGGTACCGCTGATGTCGCCATTGAGGTGATGAGGCAGTCAAAGGGTAAGTTGCGCGTTGTTGGTGTCGATTTTACGCAGGCGATGCTGAAAGCCGCTATAGTAAAGACGGATAGTGCGGTAGCTGCGGCGAACCGCGGGAAGAAGAGAGCCGCGAGCTTTGATTTTGTCAACGCGCCGGCGGAATCGCTACCGCTGAAAGACGACCTTTTTGATTACTGCACTATCGCTTTTGGTATCAGGAACGTCATCGACAAAAACGCAGCGCTAAGGGAGATGGTGCGGGTGCTAAAACCCGGCAGCGAGGTGATCATATTAGAGTTCTCGAAACCGAAAAACATAGTGTTTAAGACAGGATACAACCTCTACTTCTTCCACGTGCTACCCGCGGTGGCTGGCATGTTCTCAAAGAAAGGGGCGTATAAGTACCTGCCGGACTCTGTGCAAAAGTTCCCTGGCGATAAGGAGTTCATGCGGATGATGCAAGATGCCGGTTTTTGCGAAGTCAAAGTGAAGCCGCTCTCTTTTGGTATCGCCTCCATCTATCGCGGCAAGGTTGCTTAAATGAATACAATTACGAGAAAAGAGATTCTGAAAAATGTCAGGCGCGTGGTCATCAAGATCGGCAGCAAGGTGCTGACCACCGTCGAGGATGGCATCGACGATCGAGCTTTTTTACTGTTGGCAAGGGATATAAGCGGGCTCATCGACAAGGGCTGCGAAACGGTCATCGTCTCCTCCGGCGCTATCGCCGCGGGCATGAAGAAGCTCGGTCTCGTGAGGAAACCCGTGGCGATACCCGAAAAGCAGGCGACAGCCGCGATCGGGCAGACTGCGCTAATGAACTATTACGAGCGGGCGTTTAGCCGCTTCGGTAAGAAGACCGCGCAGATACTCCTGACGCATATCGATCTGTCTAACCGGACAAGGTTCCTGAACGCGAAGAACACGATATTTACGCTGCTAAAGCACGGGGTGATCCCGATAATCAACGAGAATGACACCGTATCGGTGGAGGAGATAAAGCTCGGCGATAACGACAACTTATCCGCAATGGTGACGACGCTCGCGGAGGCGGATCTCCTGATTCTGCTGACCGATATCGATGGGTTTTATTCGTGCGATCCAAGAAGCGCCGGCGCGGAGGCGAAACCGATATCAGTTGTTCGTAACATAAACAGCGAGATCGAGAGCTGCGCGTTTGACACAAAGAGCGTCGAGGGTACCGGCGGCATGATAACGAAGCTTCAGGCGGCGAAAAAGACAGCGCACCGCGGCGCCGCGACGATCATCGCAAATGGTAAGGTACCGAATATTTTAAGGGATATCTTTGACGGGAAGGATACCGGTACGGTATTTCTGCAAAAGAAGAACAAGATCAAGGGGCGCAAGCACTGGATCGCGTATACGCTTAAACCGCATGGCAGCCTGACAATCGATGATGGCGGCGTCAAGGCCCTTGTACAAAGGAAAAAGAGCCTGCTCCCCTCTGGCGTGACCGCGATTTCGGGCAAGTTCTCCGCCGGTAGTAGCGTCTCTTTGGTGACACTTAAAGGGCGGGAGTTCGCGCGCGGGCTCGTAAACTATAACACCGCGGAACTATTGAAGATAAAAGGAATAAGCAGTAAGGATATCGATAAGGAGCTCGGGTACAAATATTACGATGAAGTGATACACAGGGACGACCTCGTTATTTTGTAAATCACAAGTAAATTCAAGAAAAGAGGGTAAGATTTGTCGAAAGCTTCTGTACAGGTTGAAAAGCATTTCATTAGAGATTAGATCTAATTATTGCTACTCACTGCTGTCCGGTTAAACATAATGGTTTGCATTGATTCTGCTTTTAAAACATATAGTTAGGTTGCTTTAGCAGCGTTATCGATTTCAAATGCCATCGAAAAAAATGTTACGCTAAATCAATAAGTTAGAACTCAAAATG
>JAJRZU010000126.1 GCA_024275075.1 Deltaproteobacteria bacterium
ATGTTCGAAGTGGCGATACAGGCGGCTATCGGTAACAAAGTGATAGCGCGTACTACTGTGAAGGCGCTTAGGAAAAACGTTACCGCTAAGTGTTACGGCGGAGATATTACAAGGAAACGCAAGCTCCTTGAGAATCAGAAGGAAGGTAAAAAAAGGATGAAGAAGTTCGGTAACATAGAACTCCCGCAGGACGCGTTTTTAGCCGTTTTAAAAATATCTGATTGATGATATGATGAGCTGGTAAAAAAACGAACCACAGAGCACACGGAGTACAACACAGCGTTCACTGATAAAACTTTTTAAAACAGAAATCTCCGGGCTCTTTGTGGTAATAATGTAGTTATTTTTTAGGAGATGAAATGGCGAAAGATAAAAAAGCGAAAGAACAAAGAGAAGAGATAGAACCAAAGGAAAAGAGTGTGTTAAGAGAATACGCGGAAGCGTTTGTCATAGCGATTATCCTGGCTTTATTGATCAGGACTTTTATTGTACAGGCGTTCAAGATACCGTCAAGCTCGATGGAACCGACACTGCTGATCGGTGACCATCTACTTGTCAACAAATTCATCTACGGGATCGAGATACCCTTCACTGACAAGAAGGTGCTGAAATTCAAGAAGCCAGAGCGGGGCGACATCATCGTATTCAAGTACCCGGTAAACCCGAAGATAGATTTTATCAAAAGGGTCATCGCAGTAGGGGGCGACCGCGTGGAGATCCTGAAGAAGCAGGTATACATTAACGGGTTCCCGATAGAAGACCCATACGCCGTATATCTGGATGACGATGTGAACAACGAAATGACGAGATCGCTCACCCCGCGCGATAATTTCGGGCCGGTCATCGTACCAGAAGGTAGCGTCTTTTGCCTTGGCGACAACCGTGACAGGAGCCAGGACAGCCGCTACTGGGGCTTTGTCGACCTTAATCTCGTGCGCGGTAAGGCGTTCATCCTGTATTTCTCATGGAACACCAAATCTGACAGCATATTAGGGAAAATACGCTGGTCACGCTTTGGTAAGCTCCTGCACGAATAAGCAACTGCCTTGAGCTTCGAATAGTTTTGCGCACGAAGTAATATAATACCTACCGGCGTTAACACAGCCTATATGTGTAATTGATTATTTTGCGCACCGGTATATAATCCTGATACCTGACCAAAGAACCCTCACCACAACTACTAAAAAAACGGAGGTGAGTCTATTGGTGCGCAAGAAGCCATACACAACGAAGAGGGCTATTCAGAAAAAAGCGAAGGAGGCGTTAGACGACCTTTTAGAAAGCGGTGACGAGAAGATACGGATCCGCGCGGTGACTGTCGCGTACGGCAAAGTCATCCCAAAGGAGGAGGAGAGCCGTGTCAATATCGCCTCACCTTATGAGAAGTGGTGCAAAAAGAGCAAGGGCAATGAGGAGCTTTCAGAGGGCGCCTTCAAAGCATTCTGGTTCCAGATGACGAAATATTCGCCGCATGAATCGCAAAAGCCGATACACGCTTCTAAAAAGCGGTTCGTTGTCTGCATCTGCGGCAGGCGTTTCGGGAAATCGCTACTCGCGGCAAAGGAGGCGGAAGCCGTGCTCATGCGCCCGGGCAAACGGGTGTGGGTAGTCGCACCGACATACGCCCTGACCGATAAAGTTTTCCGCGAGATATACAAAACGCTGGTGATCGACAGGAAAATCGACCCGAAGGCGATCGTGAAAAAATCCGAGAGCGAGCGGGCGATAAAACTCGCATGGGGCTCTGAGCTGCTTGGTAAGAGCGCGGACAACCCTGACTCGCTGATCGGTGACTCCGTGGACTACCTGATTATCGACGAATGCGCGAAGATGAGAAAGCGCGTCTGGGAGAAGTACCTGCGACCGACCCTGACCGACCGCGAGGGGCGCGCGCTCTTTATCACCACGCCAGAAGGCACAAACTGGGTGTACCACCTGTACAAAAGGGGGCTCAAACAAAAGAGCCGCCTCTGGGGCTCTTTCCTCTTCCCGTCAGCCAGGAACCCGCACATCAGCGCGAGCGATATCATCGAAGCGAAGAAGACGTTGGCCGCAGAGGTATACAACCAGGAGTATATGGCGGATTTCTTCAGCTTCTCAGGCAGGATATACAAGGATTTTTTGTACCAGACTCACGTGAAAAGCCTTACTGTCAAAGGAATATGATATTATTGTCAACCCGCCAAATTACTTTTCGGTTGACAATGGCCGCGCAATCATTATAATCTTTGCAACCGAAATAACGTAAAAAGGGACTGTTGCCAAATAGAATAAAATACATATTTTCAAAAAATCCTACGTTGTAAGTTGTTGATATTACGGGGTGCCGACAACGGAGGCGAAGGGGCAAGCCCCTTAAATTGTATTGGGCAACATGCCCAAAAAACGAAAAACGCGCAAAGGGGAGAAATGGAAAAGAGCTTTGTAGAGTACCTGCAAAAAAAGGTGCTCTCTGAAAAAGATATGAAGTACGGCGAGGCGATCGACCTTGTGAACCTTACCGGTACCGCGATATTCGATCTTATGGTCGCCGCGAACAGGATAAAGGAGCATTTCGTCGGTAAGAATGTCCACCTTTGCAGCATCATCAACGCCAAGTCCGGCAAGTGCCCTGAGGATTGCGGGTTCTGCGCGCAGTCAAGCAGTCACGCGACCGGTGTAAAGGTCTTTGACCTGGTCGGCGCCGATGAGATCGTCGAGACGGCAAAGAGCGCGGAGAAGGAGCTTGCCACCTGTTTTGGTATCGTGACATCTGGCAGGACGATCAACACGATCGGTGAGTTTGACACCATCTGCGCGGCAATCAGGAAGATACGCGACGCCACATCGATCTCGCCGTCCGCGTCGCTTGGTATGATCTCGTACGAGCAGGCGGTCGCGCTGAAAGATGCCGGTCTCGTCACGTACCACCACAACATCGAGACCTCGCGCGGGTTCTTCCCGAAGGTGTGCTCGACTCATACGTACGATAACGCCATAGAAACGATAAATAATGCGAAGAGAGCCGGCCTCAAGGTATGCAGCGGCGTCATATTCGGTCTTGGTGAGGGGCTGCCCGACTGGGTGGATATGGCGTTCACGCTCAAGGAACTCAGGGTGGACTCCGTACCGGTAAATTTCCTGAACCCCGTCGAGAACACCCGATTCGAGGGTAACGAACCTCTGCCGCCGCTTGAGCTGCTCAAAGGGGTCGCCCTCTTCAGATTCATTCTGCCAGACAAGCGGATAAGCGTGTGCGGCGGCAGAGAGAAGAACTTGAGAGACTTGCAATCGTTCATGTTCCTCGCCGGCGCAAACGGCACGATGGTCGGCGGTTACTTAACGACAAAGGGCAGGCAAAGGGAAGAGGATCTCGTTATGATCCACGATTTGGGGCTGGGGACAGGTTGATGAAGCGCATCGCGAAAAAATTGACCGAGCTGAAAAAGGCGCACCTTTACCGGCGCCTGAACACGGTACAGAGCAGGCAAAGCGCAAAGGTAAGGGTGGACGGCAAAGAGTACATCCTCCTTTCGTCCAACGATTATTTAGGGCTCGCCTCTGATCTCAGGATAGCCCGGGCAGCGAAGGACGCCATAGACGAGTTCGGTTACGGCGCCGGCGCGTCACGGCTGGTAAGCGGCACGATGAGCCCGCACACCGCTCTGGAGGCGGCTATCGCGCGGTTCAAGTGCACGCAGTCCGCGATCCTGTACAATTCGGGGTACTGCGCCAACATCGGGCTTATCTCCGCCATCACCGGCAGGAATGACATAATCTTGAGCGACAGGCTGAACCACGCGAGCATAATCGACGCGTCGCTCCTGACCCGCGCGAAGGTCCGGCGCTATCCGCATAAAGATACCGCTATCCTCGAGCGGTTTTTGCAAAACGCGAAGGGTTTTTCTAAGAGGATAATAATCACTGACGGCGTATTCAGCATGGATGGCGATATCGCCCCGCTAAAAAAGATCGCCGCGCTCGCGAAGGAATACGACGCGATACTGATAATCGATGACGCTCACGCCACCGGTGTGTTAGGGGCGGGCGGCAAAGGCACCATGGATCATCTTGGCATCGATGACAAAAACGTCATCCAGATGGGGACGCTCAGCAAGGCGGTCGGTTGTTTCGGCGCCTTCGTAGCCGCGTCGCAAGATATCATAGATTACCTGATAAACAAGTCGCGCTCATTCATATATACGACCGCTTTGCCGCCATCTTGCGCGGCGGCGGCCAAAAAGGCGCTTCAGCTCGTCCAGAGCGGCGATGACCTGAGAAGAAGGCTCTTTGAAAACGTGGACTATCTAAGGGGCAGGCTGACAGGTGCGGGGTTCGACGTACCAAGCCGCGAGACGCATATAATACCGGTAATAATCGGCGGCGCGGCGGACGCGGTGGGGCTGAGCCGCCACCTTAAGGATAACGGGATATTCATTCAGGCGATAAGGCCGCCCACGGTACCAGAATGCACGTGCCGGCTGCGGATAACACCGACGACCGCGCATACGAAAGAGGAGCTTGACCGCGCGTTCGATGCGATGCTCAACTGGAGGGCGTGATGGCGGCGCCAGTACCAAACGCAAAGACCATGATACTCTTTGTGCACGGCTGGGGGACTTGCGGCGCGGCGTTCAAGAGCCAGCTTGATTTTTTCAGCGGGGGCTGCGCGGCGATAGCGCCGGATATTTACGATATTATCTCTGATGATATCGACACTCTGGCTTCTCACAAAGACCCCGTGAACGCTATCGCGGACAGGATAATCGACGACGCGCTGACACGGCGGGAGTTCAAAAACGTCATCATAGTCGGGTGGTCGCTTGGCGGCGCGATAGCCATAAAGATCGCCGAAAAGCTTGGCGCCGCCGCGCGCGGGCTCGTCCTGTGCGGGTTCTCACCGGTATTTAAAAAGAGCGCCCGTAACCCGCGCGGTGTACCGCGCGCGGCGATCAACAAGCTGAAACTGCGGCTCGCAAGATCCGTCAGCGCCGCGCTAAAGGAGTTCGTAAAACTTTTGCTTTATTCTCAAAAAGGCTCTGAGCATTACAATGCGTTCAGCGGGCTCGTCGAAAACCATATTGGTGAAGATAAAAAAGACGCCCTGCTCTTTACGCTCTCGCTGCTTGAAAACGGTGATTATACGAATGATGTAACGGATATAAAGGTAAATACACTGGTGATTCAAGGGGGAGAGGACAGGCTGTGTCACAAAGAAGCGGCGAAGAGCATGTCGGCACAGATCAAGGGCTGTAAGTTTGCCATCATTGATGATGCTTCTCACGCGCCATTCTTCACTGACCCTGACCGGTTCAACGATATTATAAAGGAGTTTTTGTGCACGATTTTTTAACCGAAAAAAAAATAAAAGGAAATAAATTAAAAGAAAAGATAAAGAAACATTTCTCGAAAAGCGCCGTGACTTATGATGAGAACGCCGCTTTGCAAAGGGGTATGGGTGACCGGCTGATCGCTATGATAAAGAGCGTGGAAGCAGAACCGGCGGCCATCCTTGACATCGGCGCCGGTACCGCCCGCGACGCGATCAAGCTCGCGAAGATATACCAGGGCGCGAAGATCGTCGCGTGTGACATCGCCCACGGCATGATGCGCTACGCGAAGAACGCTGTCAACGGCGGTGCACCCGCTATGGAGTTTGTCACCGCGGACATGGAGAGGCTACCGTTTGCCAATGGCGGGTTTGACGTGGTCTGCTCAAACGCGGCTGCGCACTGGTCGGGCGATCTCTCAAAAGCGCTCACCGGTATCAGACCGCTCCTGAAAACCGGCGGCGTGCTCTGTTTCTCCACTTTTGGTACGGATACGCTCGATGAGCTGAGCGATGCTTACAGCAAGGCGTACGAATATTTCCATAAGGCGCCGAAAGAGAGCGTGAACAGGTTTACACCGTTTTGTGAGGTGATAAAAGCTCTCAGGCGGGCGGGCTTTTCTAACATAAAATCAGAGGTGAAGCAGGTAAGAGTGCGGTACGAAAGCGCGGCGCGGCTATTCGGGGCGCTGAAAGCTATCGGGTCTCACAAAAGCGTGGCGGGGGTGGGGTTGACCGGTAAGGGGTTCTTGAAAAAAGTATTTGAGATATACGAAAACAGTTTTTCAGACGGCGACGGCGTATTCGCGACGTATGAGGTTTATTACTTTATGTGCGGGGAATAAACTGTCCCCCATCAATGGGGAGGGAGAAGATTAACCCTGATGCAGAGCATCGGGAAATTCTTTCGATTGGGCATGTTGCCCAATACAATTTAAGGGCTTGCCCCTTCGCCTTCGAGCATCCAGATGCTGTCGGCGCCCCGTAATATAAACAACTTGCAACGTAGGATTTTTTGAAAATATGTATTTTATTCTATTTGGCTTAAGTCCCCGATTTAAAGAGAGGTATTGATGAAGACACGCTTCATCGCAGAGGATGATCATTCGAAAGCGTACGACAGCAAGCTGATAAAGCGGCTTCTCACCGAGGTCGCGCCGCTCAAGAGGTACGTAATCATCGCGTTCATATTTCTTTTGTTGACGTCACTGCTCTCGCTGGTCGGGCCGTACCTGATCAAGATAGCGATCGACGGGTATATCCGCACCGGTGACTTGAGCGGTCTTTCTAACATCGCGATTTTCTATATCATCGTTCTGATATTCGCGTATATCACTGAATATATCAGGATATATTACACGCAGTTTGTCGGGCAAAAGCGATGTATTCGCTGCGGGTGAGGCTCTTTTCGCATCTGCAAAAACTGCCGGTATCGTATTTCGACAAGAACCCCGTCGGCAGGGTGATGACCCGCGTCACAAACGATATCGAGGTGTTAAACGAGATGTTCACGGCAGGCGTCATAACGATTTTCGGTGACCTTCTGATGCTCGCGGGTATTGTCGTCGTTTTACTCTACGTCAACTACAAACTCGCGCTCGTCACCTTTTCGGTGATGCCGGCGCTCATCGTCATCACTATGGTGTTCCGCGGGCGGCTGCGGGCGTCCTACCGGGAGACCCGCAAAAAGACGGCGAAACTGAACAGCTTCCTGCAAGAGAACATCACCGGTATGAAGATTGTGCAGCTTTTTTCGCGGGAGAATGATAAACACGGTGATTTCAAACAGATAACCGGTGAGTACAAGGATGCGTTCTTCAGGACGATCACGACGTATTCGCTCTTTTTCCCGGTGATGGAGCTGATGAGCTCGCTCGCTATCGCGATAATAATCTATCACGGCGGCGGGAAAGTCATTCAACAGACCCTTACTATGGGCGCTCTGGTCGCGTTCATCGAGTACCTGCGAAAATTCTTCATACCGATACGCGATTTGACGGAGAAGTACAACATATTACAGTCGGCTATGGCGTCCGCCGAGCGTATTTATAACCTCCTGGACACACCCGAAGAGGGGGACGCACCAAAAGCGAAGGCGTTAGAGCGCAGGCTGAATGGTGATATCGAGTTCAAGAACGTCTGGTTCGCTTATGATGGCGATAACTATGTTCTGAAAGATATCTCGTTTAAGATAAACGCCGGTGAGCGGGTCGCGTTCGTTGGCGCTACCGGCGCCGGCAAGACGTCGATCATCAACCTTTTAAGCGCCTTTTATAAGATACAAAAGGGCAGTATCCTTATCGATGGCAGGGATATATATTCGTACCGGCAGGATGACGTGAGGCGCAATATGGGTATCGCTTTGCAGGATGTATTTATTTTTTCTGGCAGTGTCAGGGAGAACATCGCCTTGAACAACAAGGATGTGAGTAGCGAGGAGCTCATGCGGGCGGCAAAGAGTGCGTACGCCGATGAGTTCATCATGAAACTCCCGAACAAGTATGACGAGACCGTCGGTGAGCGTGGCGCGGTGCTCTCCGCCGGGCAAAAGCAACTCCTCTCGTTCGCGCGCGTGCTGGTATACGACCCGCCTGTGCTTATCCTTGACGAGGCGACATCGACGGTTGATCCTCACACCGAGTATCTCATCGAGAAGGCAACGAAGAAGCTGATGGCCGGCAGGACCTCGATAATCATCGCGCACAGGCTCTCTACGATAAAGGATGTCGATAATATATTCGTGTTCCATAAGGGCAGGATAGTCGAGCGAGGCTGTCACAGTGAGCTTTATGAGCAAAAGGGTATATATTACAAGCTGTACGAGCTCCAGTATAAGAATTTTATGAAATAGCTTTGTTGACACATTCCTCATTCTATGATATTTCTACATGCAAAAAGTAGGGGATTTTCATGCTTACCAAAAAAATATGCTGAATAAATCACGTTTAAAGGATAATTAGTCATGGAAATGTTTACTCTTATCAAACCAAATGTCGATAAGCTGTACCAGAAGCAGAATGTCAGCGGCCTTATAAAGGCGCTTACGCATAAAGACGCAGTCGTAAGAGACAATGCGGCAAGGGCGTTGGCAAAGATCGGCGCCTCGGCCGCACCGCCGCTGATTGAAAAGCTCAAGGGCGTAGACCCCGCACTGAGAGAGGCGGCGGCATACGCCCTGGGCAGACTCGGCGCCCCCGCCGTAGAGCCGCTCATCAACGTAATGAAAGATAAGAGCACTGAGGTCAGAAAGGCCGCCGCAAAGGCGCTGAGCAGCATCGGTGAGAGCGCCGTAGAGCCGCTCGTCAAAGCGTTGAGCAACCGTGAGTTTTCGGTTCGGGGGGGAGCCGCGCTGGCGCGGGTGACGATGGGTTTCCCTGCCGTTGACCCGCTCATAAGGGCGCTAAGCGATGTAGACTGGCGGACGCGGTCAAATGCCGCCGAGGCGCTTGGCAAGCTTGATGACCCCCGCGCCGTGCCACCGCTTATCACTACCCTGAA
>JAJRZU010000127.1 GCA_024275075.1 Deltaproteobacteria bacterium
ATAGCAACCATTTTAATAGCAACCATTTTAATAGCAAACACTCTCACAACATACCCCCGCTAATCAATAAAATAAACACTCAATTTACAGCAGCGTATTAATAATGTCAAGAAATTATTACCAACGCGGGATCGAATTGTTTAAGAGCACGCTTTGTTGTAACATTTCTTGTTTTTTGGTTTCACCCGCTAACTGAGGATTATATCATACCTGCTCTATCAAAACACGAAAGCCTTTTACTTGTTTAAGCGTTAATCTCTATTATTATGGCAACTTAAGAATAATTGACGGATACTGACAATGTAGTTATTTGTAAAAAATGACAATTGTAGAAAAATAATACTTGACAAATAAGTAATTATCTATATATTCATTTTTATTTCCTAATCTTTGCGGCACCATTTAGTATCAGTAAATAATTTATTGTATGATTGGATTGCATTATGGAAGCGAAGCCAAGTTTTACAGTACTGATAGCCTACAATGATGATGACATTACCAAATTAGTAACTACTATTATCAATACGAAATATAATGCACATATCGATGTCGCAAAAAACGTTGGCGAGTTCTTGTTCTACACCGACTCAAAAAAATACGACATCATATTCATAAACTATCTCTTCTCAAAAAACGTCTTTTATATGATCGAGAGCTTTCGGAAACGCACCAAGGGTAGCATCGTACCTATTGTACTCTTTATCTCATATATAACAGAGACGGAATATTTAAAAGCGGCCAGACTTGATGTATATGATTTTTTATCGAAACCGTTTAGTCTTGACCAGATATATTCAACCATTGAATGTGTTCTGCGTGAGAAGACTTATGATGAAAGGATAAAGAACCGGCGGCGCTTTGAGCGTATCAATAAGACCCTGCATGTAAAGTATAAAAAAGACGGTTATATCAGCCCGGTATTCACTACAAAGGATATAAGCGTTGATGGCTTGCAACTGCTCGGTAAGAATGGAATAATGAAAGATGACGATATTGACCTTGAGATAATTATAGATAACTCTGGAGAAGGTGGAACGGTAGACGCCAATGGGAATGTCCGGTGGGTAACAAAGACCAGGCAGGCTACCTTTGCCGGCATTTCATTTAATATAGAAAACGTCTCTGACAGGCTGAGACTGCTTAACGCCTTATATGTAACTTAACGCCTTTATATCACCAATCCCTTTATATAATAAACAGCCCTTAGATAGATATATAATATCGTAATGCTCAAGGGGTGAAGCGCCCGTAATGAGGATTTCAAAAACCCTTTGCCATACAGTAGCGTCAACCAGGCCTTTCTCGGGAATATCATGCGCGCTAACAGCCGAAGGCTCTGCCACCGCCCCATCATCGCGAAATACAGCATTATTTTATTGATAAATACATCCTTCTTACCTATCTTATTCTTGTCGAAGTACTTGCTCGTTATTGCCGCCTTATCGCTTGTAAACAGCTCGATCCAGTTACGTTTCACCCTGCATACCGGTGCGAGGAAGGCATCCGCCAGACGACCAAACCGGCCGCCGCCGTAAAAGCGGCTTAACATCTTGATAGCGCTGTACATCAGGTTGTTCACGCCCCCGCTCTTCGCAAGCGTTTTGAACAGCTAGTAATCAAAATCCTTTTGTGACATCACAAGCGCCATATCGTTGAACCACACCAGCCGGGTGAACTGGTGCGAAAGCCCCACGTGAAATATATGGTGGATCATGAAGTCCTCGTAACTCAATACATGGGCGCTCACACCCTGAAAATCTATCTCTTTCGCGCGGGAGAATATCGCGTCCACATCAAAATTATATATGCCGCCAACCGGATCATGCTTGTAATCGTCCCAGTAATGCAACTCGATAGTCATCTGGATATGGGTGAAACCTTTCGTCCGCTTCCTGAACGCGATACTCGTCTCTATATCGCGCGCAAACTCCTCCTTCTCCGCCCGATGCATCTTAAATCCATTCTCGCTGAGCACACCCTTCGCGATATCAAAATCCTTCTTCCTGATAAGGAAATCGATATCCATCATAGGCCTTAAAGCGATATCAAAGGAGTAGACCGTTGAGATAAGCGCCATCCCCTGATTGACGACCACCTTAAGCCCCTTCGCCTTAAACGCTCTTAGCAGCCGCACACACTCCTCTGACAACAGCATGTTCTGCATGATCGACTGCTTATAATACTTCTTAAGCTCACACAAAAGCCTCGCATACGCTTCCTTGTTACTGGCGCCAAAATCTATCTCGATCAAGGACAGGTTCTTATAGCATATCGGCAGTGTGTGATGGTTTTTACACAGTTCAAGCAGATAATCAACGTCTACCTCATCAGTAAGGATAGCTTTAATAGCGGCCTTATCCTCATCATCGACGAAGATCTTCGATAGGCGCATCAATAACCTCTCTTCAGAAGTAAGATTATCACCCTGGTTTTCTTTAGTCATTCCAATACCCTGCTTGTAAAATAATCGGTATCGCACTATACCACAATGCTTCGGCAAAACCAAGGGAAAATCGTTTAAGATGAGGGCGGGGTAGGGGGCATAGCCGGAAAATACGCGGCGCTTTAATCATACCTGAGCGCTTCGATCGGGTTAAGCGCCGATGCCTTCACCGCAGGGTAGATGCCGAAAACCATACCGGTCAGAGACGCGGTCAGTATCGAGAATATGACGCCGGTAAGGGAGATGTACACCGTCCAGCCGATCTTGTAATTGATGAATGATGCCGCGGCGATGCCCAAAATCACACCCGCGAGCCCGCCTATCGAGGTCAGAAGCAGCGATTCTATGATGAACTGCTTCACAATGTCGCTCTTCCTGGCGCCGATTGCGCGCCTGATACCGATCTCACGCGTCCGCTCGGTAACGTTCGCCAGCATGATGTTCATTATGCCTATGCCACCGATAATAAGCGAGATGGCGGCAATCACGCCCAAAACGATGTTAAAGGTTCTTTGAGTCTCATAACTCTGCGCGATAAGCTCTGACGGGATGATGATATCGAAGCCTTTATCAGGTGCGGCTTTATTCAAAAGGCCGGTTATCTCTTTTATAGCGGCCTCTTTACTATATCCGTCAGCGATGGCAAGAGCGATCTCGCCGACTGGTTTCTCGAATAATGTCAGGTATGTATCAAATACCGACGATATCGGTGCCATGACCGCGCCATCGATGTTCTTGAAGCTGATCGCGCCCGGGCTCTCCACCTTCTGCCGCTCGCTGATGACGCCCACGACCTTGTACCACTTGTTACCGACTTTGATGAGCTCGCCTACAGCCTTGTTGATACCAAAAAGCGAGCTCTTCACCGCCGACCCGATAACGCATACGTTTTTTATCTTGCGCACATCTTCCTCTAAAATAAAGCGTCCGGTCTCCATCGGTAGCGCCAGAATATCCGCATACTCGTCATTGACCCCGAATACCTCCGTGTGCATCTCCTTGTCTTTGTAATAAACGCCCGCCATTGTCTGGCTTACCGGTGACGCGCTCCTGACAAAGCCCAACGATGAGACAGCCTGAAAATCCCTGTACTGCAAGTCAGCTATCCTCTTTTTGTCACCATTTTCACCCTGCGGTTTCGATACCACCGACATATTGTTGACGCCAAGCAGTCGGATCTGCTTCATCACATCCCTCTTCGCTCCCTCTGATATCGATACCATCGCGATGACCGCCGCGACACCAAAGACCACGCCAAGGATGCTCAGGGCGGCGCGCAGCTTATGCGAAAATGCGTCCTTTACACCAAAGTATATGTTGTAACTGAATTTTATCATATCCGTTTATCGATTCTCATGGGTTAATTAATACTTCAGCTCAACTTGAATATCTCCCTCCCCTTGGGGGGGCCAGGCGGGGGAATGTCGTTGATATTATACGTCTACGGTATATTAAAGACCAGAGTCGATGATGCCCCGCTCTGGAAATATACTATCAGAGTAAAAGTACCCGGGTTTAATGTACCTGTAAAATGGAAATCGTCTATTACAACATAGCTGTTCGCGGGGATCGTCCAGTCGTCTATCCCACCGCTGTTAATAGCGAAATATCCCGTCGGTAAAGATATATTCCCATTCCATATCTTCGGTTTGGTCCAGCCGTTCGCGGCGGTTCGCGACTGAACATGCTTTAAGTTAGGCTGCGCCACGGTGTTGCTAAGATCAAACCCCACCATAACGATATCTCCGGCTGTCTCGTTTATAAATTTAATCAGAAACTGGTTGTTGCCGCCATTAGAGCCGTGCCAGTCAGGCGTACCCGGCGGGTTCTGGGTCGCCGACGCCGAAGATGCCGCTTCATCCAACGGCCCGCCACCGGGCGGCGGCGGGGGTCCCCCGCCGCCAGAACCATTTATCAACAGCGTGTCTTTATAATCAAAGTCACAGTTTCCTGCATTCGCTTCTAACTCCACTTTAAAATTATAGTACCAGCCTGCCACAGGTTCGCTCTTCCAGTCGCTTCCACCCGGCGGAGGCGCGTTTGGCACGGTAAAGTTACCGTCATATACGCCGTAAGCCGAGCCGCCGCTACACGGGAGCGTCTGGGTACCGGTTAATGTAAAGAAATCTTTGTCCTCAAATATCTTGTTTTTGTAAAAGTCCTCTATCTTAAGCTTCGCCTTGTTGTTCTTCGGTGCGTTGTTGTTCAAATTCGATGTAATAACGCGCATGTAATACGTAGAGCCTTTATCGAACTCCCACGGGTTCACTTCCGTCGTATAGCCCGCGTCAGAGTAGAATTTCACGGAGCTACAATCACCAGAACCGATCGTCAGGGTCTCATAGGCCTTAAACTTATCGCCGCCATCCTCTAATTTTATCTCCATGAACGCTGACGTGTTTATCCAGTCTGGCGGCAGGTTGAACCCTATTGTATATTCATAATAATCCGTACAATTAGCGTCAGTGAGCGGCCCCACGCATGACCAGCTGCTGACGTTATCTATCTTGAAATCATCATTCGGGCAGTTCAACCTCTTGAGCTTTATCTCCGCCTTGTTCAGCGTGGGTGACCCGCCGGAACACGCGGCCAGAGTGGTGGAACGCACTTTGACATATACCATGTCCCCCACCCCGCCGACAGGGTTGCTATATGTGGTAGTATATGGCGTGTATGAAGCGTTTTCAGAGATAATAAAAGATTAGCACCCCTCTGTCGGGCTTTGTATCGGCGCCGCGTTAAAGACCACCTGGATGACCCTCTTGCCGGCGCCCTTTACGCCCGTTGAGGTGATCACGTTACCTGCCACCTGCACGTCTATTGTACCACCGGCAAACGATATCGGCGCCGCGGTCGAAACCTGCTGCTTCATCCCCCACTCAACGCCCGAGCTGGAGTTAAATAATGATTGTGTCGTATCAAGGTAGTTTACAAAGCTGTAATTCTCGACATTCAGCAGAGAAACTACTGTGCCGCCTATGATACCAAGAATGATTATCATGATTATGACGGCAATTATCGTCATACCTTTATTTTTCTTGGAAACCGCCATTATATCTCTTTCCAGGATATATATTTACCGTGTACATCACGTAAAAAGACCCTTGTCCTCATAGTGATACTCTCACCGCCGGTGACTGTCACGCTGATCGAGATCGACCAGATATCGGTCTCTACCGCCGCCGCGGCGCCGTCTTTCTTCAGATACGCGAATGTCAGAGCGCTGACTTTCTCAGCTAACGTGTCGGCATTCCTCAAAAGATCCGTACCGTTTAGTTTGAACTCGATTGTCTGCCCGTTAATATCGTTAAACTTAAGATCCGTCGCGGTATATGTCAGGATATCGGTCGCGGACGCGCTCTTTATCATCCGAATCTCCTTGTCCATCCTCATCATCGATAACTTTATCAGGTACATAAGCTCGCGCCTGTCCGCCTGGATCGTATACGATTCCGCGCCCTGTAAGAGCAGGTTCCCTGTAATGCCGGTAATAATACCGACCAAGATTATCACAAGGATGATCTCGATCAGGGTGAACCCAAGCCGCTTTCTCTTTTTTAGCATAATATCATCCATATACACCGGTCAGTAATCCGTCGCGACAGTCTCTAATGAAACGCTGTCGGCAACGCCCCACGAGACGGTCACCGTGATCTTCATGAAGCCAGAGCCCGGCGAAGCGGTAGTCAGGTCGTTGCCGTCCACCTCAGCGAAAGCCGCCGACCGGTTGAATTCAGGGAAGCCCGCGACAGGCGCCTCGTTAGGGTAATTAGCCGTAATTAAATCACTATACCCTGTAGGCGACGCATACTTATCCGCCATGATTATCTCTAACTTCTCCTTGGCAAGCTCGACCGCCTGCACGCCCTGCAACGGGTACGCGCTCCCCCGCAGGGCATTGATGAAGATGGTCAGGACGCCATACGACGCGATACCAAGGACTATGATGACCATGATTATCTCAATTAATGTAAAACCGTTTCGTTTCTTTATCATTGTATGCGCACCAGTCCCGTATTCGGTGATACCCGCACTGTCCTTGTGGTCGTACCGGCAGAGTCGGTCAAGACAACAAACTGATCAGCCGCAAGGAGACCGCCGCCGTCAGACGGGGTACCGAAATTGTCGAATTCTATCTTTGAACCGTTCGCGGTGGTCGCAATCGTTATCCCACCAGGGAGGTTTATTATGAAGTCCGTGAAATCCGCCGGATTAAATGCCGGATCCGCCGTGTTGCCATTCTCGTAGATAGTATATGTACCGGCATTATTTATGAATATGCCGCAGTTGATATGACCGGTCATCGACAGCTCGTGGGCATACCGGATGTCTGATAGAAGCTGCGTGAATTGCGCCTCAAATTCAACTTCTTTGGTGGAAGAGAATTTCAGCATATAGGTGGAAGCTAAAATAATCGAAGATAACACAATGACAAGCGTTATTTCAATCATCGTGAAAGCTCTTTGTGATTTCAGTATCTTATCAAGCTTCGGCATATTGACATCCCTGACGATAAAAACCATCACCATTAAGTATACTTAATAATACTCGAATATTCAAGTACTGTTACCTGGTAACGTCAAGTATTTTTGTCAATCATGGCGCAATCATCAGCGACATCAAAAGGGCATACTCCCCAATCCAATGTAAGGCGCTCCTTGAAAACCATCAGGATGGCTCCTTGAAAACCATCAGGATGGTTACCACATCTCTTTGACAATTATTTCTATACCCGTTATCCGCGTGCCGGTATCGATTGTGATGGAGTGGTCATCAATGCCGCTATACTGCCCGTAAAGGTCACCCGTGGCCGGCGGCCCGCCGAGCGTGTTCCGCCCTGCGAGGTAATATTTACCGCCCTTTGGCAGGCGTAAAATGAACTTCCCATCCGCCCCGGACTTCATGGAGATGAATAGCGGTTTACCGAACATCTGCGGGTCATTGTAAGCGCCAACCCATATCCCGTCAACAGCTCCGCCGGACTCGTCGCGCACAGTACCGGTAATGACGGTCTGTAACGGGTTTTCAGAAGCGCCCGCGGACTTGGCCGGTATCTCGATAAGCTCGATGCCGATGGTGTATGTACCGGTATCAGAGACCACCATCGGGTTCTTGTGGTAAAACCCGATAAGATCACCCTCTGTCATAGGCCCGAACATGGTTTTTACCCTCTTGCGCGCCGTGAGGTAGTACGTACCGATATCAATCGGTATAAAGACTTCACCATTCGCGTCAGACAGGCCAGACTGCACAAGGCCTTTAGTCTGCATACCCTCGTTCAGATCGACCGCCACATAGACCGTCGCGCCTCTGAGCGGTTCTCCGTTTTTTGTGAGGATGCATTTTATACCCGGGGTATCAGATTTGGTGAAGCTCATCGTGCGCTTTATCTTCTGCAGGTTCAAGTTGACGTTTATAGCGCCGGTTCTCGTGACATATACCGGGTTCCTGCCATAAAACGCGTATTGGCCTGCCTCGCGCCCCCTCGCATTGAATGTCCTCGCGACTATATAATATTCACCGGTTTTTTTGAAACGTATCGCGTAGTTACCGGTATCGTCAGTCTTTGCCCTAAAGTCCGGGTCAGAAAAATCAAGCAGGTTAGACGCCTTGTAAGCATAGACATCGACACCGGAGACCGTGGTCTTCCCGCGCGCGACCTTACCGCTTACGGTGAAAGGCCTGGGAGCGCCGCCTATACCTAAAAACGAGCAGGCGGGCAGGAGAAACATCATTATTAATATTACCATTACATTTTTTTTCATATAGGGCTCTGGTCGAGATAAAAAAAAGGCTGTTAAAAACTAACAGCCTTTTTCTCTATTATACTGGTGTTCGCTCTCTTACTTGATGCCGATAAGCATAGAAAGATCGCCTTTTGTGCTGGCCGGCTCTGTGATATTGATGATCTGGCCAGGCTTGACATTACTTAATTTAATTATCTTACCGCTTGGGAAAACAGTCTCAACGTCATAAGTCTTTGTGGAGTCTAACCCGAAATGCAGTACTTTCTGGCTCTGAGCGCAGAACCCGGAAGCTGTCTGAAGCTCTCTGTAGGCAACTAACTTACCGTCATTCATTATCTTCACTTTAGAACCGATAGCGTCAGCGTTGCTTGTAGTACCGGTCAATTTGATCTGTAAGAAGTTCTTGTCATTCTGCTCATTGATGAAGAGCTTGTTAGGCGCCGCCCAGTTAACAACATAAAGGTCCATGTCGCCGTCATTGTCGATATCGGCAAACGCGGTGCCCTTTGTCCTGACTTTATCACATTTCAGCGCAGGCATCTCATCAGCAACGTCAGTGAATGTATTGTCGCCATTATTGATGTAGAGCTGGTTAGATACTTTGCAGTCGCCTTCGTAAAGGTCAATGAAGCCGTCATGGTTAACATCGGCGAAGGAAGGGCCTTTGCCCCAGCTGTTGCTGTCTAACTTGGCTTCTTTTGAGATATCTTTGAAGTTACCTTTGCCGTCATTCAAGAACATCTTGTTCGGCCCGACATAGTTAGATACGAACAGGTCTAAATCACCGTCGTTGTCAATGTCTGCGAAAGAAGCGCCCAGGCCCCAGTTCGCGTCATTAACTCCGGCTGTTTTTGATACTTCCTTGAAAGTGCCGTCAGTATTGTTTACATAAAGCTTGTTCGGCTCGCCTGCCGGGTCTCTGCCATTTACGACATAAAGGTCAGGATAGCTGTCACCATTTATATCAGCGAATACCGCGCTCCAGCTCCATGATTTGTCACCGACTTTCGCGACGTCAGTTACATCGGTAAATGTAGCGTCACCGTTGTTTCTGTAAAGGATGTTCTTAGCGCCTACGCCATAGTTTGATACGTAGATATCTAAATAACCGTCATTGTCATAATCAGCCATTGTCGCGCTGTATGAGAACTCTTTGCCGCCTACGCCGGCTTTTGCCGTGATGTCTTCAAACTTGTTATTACCTAAATTCCTAAAGAGCCTGTTCGCCTCAACTTCGAGCCTGCCGCCTTTTGGTACGTACAGGTCAACGAGGCCGTCATTGTCGATATCACCGAAAACGGAACCCATGCAGAAACCTACATCCGCCAGTCCGGCGCCGGCGTCTTTTGTGATATCCTTGAAGGTACCATCACCGTTATTAAGCATTAATTTGTTAGCGCCGCCCTTGTTTGATACATACATATCAACAAAACCGTCGTTATTGATATCGGCAAACGCGATACCCTTCCCGTTTCCGTCATCATTGACGACAGTAGATGTGCCGTAATCGGTAAAATCAGC
>JAJRZU010000128.1 GCA_024275075.1 Deltaproteobacteria bacterium
ATATAATAGTTGTAGGTCGGATTAAGGAGCCTGCGACGAATCCGACGATAAAGAGACAAAGCATTGGTGAGTAACAAAGGAAACAAATGATGGATATGTTATGATGTAATCATGGCATGGGTGGAAAGCGTACACCTAACGTCGGGTTAGAAATACGCAACCCGACCTACCCGGCTACCCGGCTTATTCTGGTAATATAATAGCATTATATTACCAGAATAAGTTAAGTAAATAACGACATATTATTTTGGTAAATATTCTATAGCTTAGATGTAAATAAAAAATAATTCTAAATATTTGGTGTGAAATAACGTATAAATATCACTAACATGTAATGGCCGCGTGGTAAATTTATTGTAATCGCGGAAAAAACTTTCTTGACAAAAAAACATTTTTTTGATAAAAAAACAGCTTAATTGCAATCACTGGGGGGAGGAAGCATTTCACATGGTACTTGAATATCTGCCGGTACTGATTCTTATGGTCTTCGCGCTGGGGTTCGCTGTCG
The DNA here is from genome assembly GCA_024275075.1 of Deltaproteobacteria bacterium. Taxonomy (GTDB): domain Bacteria; phylum Desulfobacterota; class JAJRXV01; order JAJRXV01; family JAJRXV01; genus JAJRZU01. Next base: position 509 of record JAJRZU010000128.1, read on the forward strand.
TTACGATAGTGATGTCAGACATGTTAAGGCCGAACAAGCCTGAAAAAGTGAAGAGTTCGACGTATGAGTGCGGTGCGCCGTTATTTACCGACGCGCGCGGTATGGTATCGATCCGGTTCTTCATCATCTCGATGCTGTTTCTGCTTTTTGATATAGAGGCGGCATTCTTATATCCATGGGCTATCAACTACAATGTATTGGGTCTTTTTGGCTTCGTAGAGATAGTGATATTCATTATTATTCTTCTTGTCGGTTATTTTTACGCATGGAGAAAGGACGCATTGGAATGGGAATAATAGACAACAGGTTTGAGAGCAATATATTTATCACATCTTTAGATAAGCTTATCAACTGGTCAAGGGCGTCGGCGCTCTGGCCGATGACGTTCGGGCTCGCCTGTTGTGCTATCGAGATGATAGCCTCAGGAACTTCGCGGTACGATTTCGACAGATATGGCGTGCTGTTCCGGCCGTCGCCGAGGCAGTCAGATGTAATGATAGTGGCAGGAACGGTGGTCAAGAAGATGGCCCCTATGGTGAAGAGGCTTTACGATCAGATGCCCGAACCGAAGTATGTCATCTCGATGGGTAGCTGTTCGAATTCCGGTGGTATGTTCAAGACATACAGCGTTTTGCAGGGAGTGGACAAGATAATACCGGTCGATGTGTATATACCGGGCTGTCCGCCGCGTCCAGAGGCGATCATGGAGGCGGTCATCAAGCTTCAGGAGAAGATAAAGACCCAGACGCTGGCAAAAAAGAGCTAAAGATTATAAAGGTATAATTGATGAAAAAAGAGAAGATTAAGGGTAGAACAGTCGAAGATGTCGCGAATGCTTTGAAGAAGCATTTCCCTTCGGCGATAGAGTCTATTAAGGTTATCACGAAAGATACGGTGATCTTTGCCAAGAGAGAAGATATCAAAAAGGTTCTCGCCTATTTGAAGGAGAAGCTCGGTCTGAATTACCTGTTCTCCATTACCGCAGTGGATTACCCTGAGCGGCTACCGAGATTTGATGTCGTGTATCACCTTCGATCGTTGAAAGAAGATATTCAGTTGACGGTGAAAGTGCCGGTAGAGGAAGGTAAATCAGTTGACAGTGTCTGCGATATATTCATGTCAGCGAACTGGTTTGAGCGGGAAGCGTACGATATGCTGGGCGTTCAGTTTAAAGGGCACCCGGATCTAACGCGGATATACATGCCCGATGACTTTGACGGGCATCCACTAAGAAAAGAGTTCCCTTTATATACAGAGGAATGACAGGTTATTAAGAAGGATACAGGAATATGCCAAGAAAAATGAAGTTAAATATGGGGCCCCAGCACCCGAGTACTCACGGGGTTCTGCAACTGATTTTAGAGCTTGAAGGTGAGAATGTTGTCAGCAGCGAGATGGTTATCGGGTTGCTCCACAGAGGTATGGAGAAGATGGCTGAGAGCATGCAGTACTCTCAGTTCATAACAGTTACTGACAGGCTTGATTATATCTCTGCGATGTCTAACAACTTAGGTTATGTCATGGCGGTGGAGAAGCTCCTTGATATCCAGATCCCTGAGCGGGGGCAGTATCTAAGGACGCTTATCGCGGAGATGCAAAGGATCGCGAGCCACCTGTTATTTGTCGGTATATATGCGATGGATCTTGGGGCGATTACACCGGTCTTCCAGACTTTTATCGACAGGGAGCATATCCTTGACCTGTTTGAGATGATATCAGGCGCAAGGTTGACATACTCGTACTTCAGGGTAGGTGGAGTGAGAGAAGAAGTATCGCAGGAATTTTTGGATAAGACTAAAAAGTTCAATGATAACATGCTTAAAAGTATCGCGGAGTATGAGACGCTTCTGACAAGAAACAGGATATTTGTCGCAAGGAACAAGAACGTTGGCGTTATCTCCTCGGAATACGCCGTAAATTATGGGCTGACAGGACCGGTATTAAGGGCAGCGGGCGTTCCATACGATCTTAGAAAAGCCAAGCCTTATGCCGCTTACGACAAAATGGATTTTGAAATAGCGGTTGGAGAGCATGGCGATTGTTACGACAGGTATTTAGTGAGGATAAAGGAGCTGAAAGAGTCAGTTAAGATAATCGATCAGTGCCTGAACAATATGCCCGAGGGACCGGTAAATTGTGAGGATTTCGCTAAATACAAGTTACCGAAACCGTTTAAAGTGCCAGAAGGC
>JAJRZU010000129.1 GCA_024275075.1 Deltaproteobacteria bacterium
TCACTTGCGCGACCTCTTTCAGACAGTTGGCATATAGCTGCTTCGTCTCGCCTTTGTTGAGCTCATAAGGGGATATCTCCCGAAGCATCTTCTCTAATAAGTCGATCGCTACGATACCCTTCCACGCGTGTTTGGAGAATTACTTCCCGTACTTCCCAAGCTCATCGTAAAAACCGGTGTCCTGGTTCGGTGAGAAGAGCGGTACGTTGTAGAACCCTATCTCATCGAGCACGATCATGTGGAACCGGTTATACTGCCCGAATCTGCACGGCCCGTTACCCGACGGCATGAAGAAAGCCGAGTTATCAGGGTCAAATCCCTCGGATTTGCAGGTCTTTACCATATCGCCGGTAGTCAGAATGCACGGATAGCACTCCTTACCGGTAGTGAACCTTCTGCCCCACTTGAGCGTCTCTTCGTCTGACTCTTTTATCACCTCAGCCGGTGTGCCCACAGCCTCGAAAGCCGCCGCCAACGCATAAGAACTGTCAGTCATAAACGGCACATATATCTTCTTTTGAAGGTGCAGATCCCGCTTCTTCCTGACCTTGGCAGGCTCGGGTTTCAGCTCCTCTTTAAACCTCTCATGATTCTTCAGGCTGTCAAGATATGCCTCACACCTTGTGATAGCGCCCGCGTCCGCGCTATGTTCGTCTATCTCAAGCTGCAAGTACGGCTTCCCGCGCATCCGCTCCTTAAAGAAATGAGATATGAACGAGTCCGGCCCGCAACCGAAATTAGTTAGATATACCGCGTACAACCTGTCGTCATTGTGGACGATCTCCGCGCTGGTCAATATCTTCTGGCCATACTTCCAGTACATATCCTTCTTTACGGATTTCAGCTCCACATCCTCGAGCGGCAGGAAGTCCATCGGCATAGCCATCACACCAAGCGAATTCAGCTTCTTCGGCAGGTCAAGATTTATGCCGCCGTCACAGCCGTTATACGCGCGGCTTATGATGACAACGACCTTTTCGCCATCGGACAGCTCGCTTAGCACCTCTTCGCCCCTCTTTTTCATACGGACATAAAAACTGTCCTGCGCCTTCATCGCGGAAGATATAGCCGCCTTTATCTCTTTTTGTGACCTGCCCAGTTCGCCGCCAAACTCCGTCAAAGCCTTGACAAGCCCCTTCTCGCCGCGTTGCAGGTGTATCACCGGTTGGAACACCTTCACGTCATGCTCATCAAAATCTATAGTTGAGTGCATCGTATACGGGAACGCCTGAACGTGCGGGCAGTTGAAATTAAACTCAAACTCTTTCCTGGTCTGCCACATGTTTATTATCGACGGCATGAAAATATGTTTCACGCCCTTTTCGATGAGGTTGAACATGTGACCGTGCGCGACTTTGATCGGGAAGCATGTCTCGGAAACAACCTTCTCGATGCCTTTATGGATTATCTTCTTGTTGGTCTTCTCTGATATTACGACCTTATAGCCCAATTGGTGGAAGAATGTTTTCCAAAGCGGCATAAGCTCGTGAAAGAAGAGAGCGAAAGGTATACCCATAACCGGTGCGTCATCGGGCAACTCCTCCCCGATAGCGCCGGTTGTCATAAGCATCTGCTTACGCTCCGCGAAGAGATCAGGGAAGTCCGTCTTCTTCTTCGACCGGTCAACATCATATTTCTCGCATCTGGAACCGTAAAAGAGCGGTTTTTCCCCCTCAGACGCGATCTTCCTTATTTCACACACGTTTTCACACTGCTTACACTCAAAAGTCGAGATATCATACTCCTTCTTACTGATATCAAAGCCCTTGAAATTCGTGGTTATTTCTTCATTCATATATTCCAGCTGCGCCAGGATAGCCGACCCTATCGCGCCTGTGACTTCATGGTTTGGCGGCACGTAAACGGGTTTCCCGACTACCTCTTCGAAAGCCGCGACAACACCGTGGTTGAAAGCGACACCGCCCTGGAAGAAGACCCGGTTGCCGATCTTGCGGTCACCGACAACGCGATTCAGATAATTGGTGACGATAGAGTAGCTCAAGCCCGCTATCAGCTCATCCCTCTTCGCGCCCTTTTGCTGCTGGTGCACAAGGTCAGACTCGATGAAGACAGTGCACCGCTCACCGAGCTTTGCCGGCGATCGTGAACTGAGCGCGATCTCACCGAACTCCTTCTTGATGGAGATGCCGAGTTTTTCCGCCTGCTCCTCTAAAAAGGAACCGGTACCGGCGGCGCATACCTTGTTCATCTCAAAATCGACTACAGCGCCATGTTTCAGGTTGATGAACTTGGAATCCTGCCCGCCTATCTCAAATATCGTGTCCACCTCTTTATCGATGGAAGCCGCCGCGGTCGCCTGCGCGGTTATCTCGTTTATTATGACGTCGGCGCCGACTATATCGCCAATCAGGTAGCGGCCGGAACCTGTAACACCGACACCTTTGACGTTCACCATACCGGCGATCTCGCCGCCTACCTCGTCAAGCCCCTGCTTGATAGCGTTGATCGGCCTGCCCGCCGTCATCAGGTACCTCTTGGAGAGCAGAGTCCCGTTCTCGTCGATCGCGACGACGTTCGTTGAGAGCGACCCGACATCGATACCGATAAATGCGTCTATTATTTTGGATGCCTTGCCTGTCTGCGCCTGACGGTTATCGCCGCCAAGCACAGGCGCGCAAGGAGTAATTATCCTATCTGGCTTGAATTTCAATGGTTTCAGAAATGATGTTGCGCCTCTTTGTTTGCTGACGATATAATCATGCAGGACTCTAACGTCAAAGAAACCGTTATTGTCGGTTCTGGTTTCGCGCGCCATCAACACAGAGCCTATCGCACCCATATACTCAAAGTATTCTGGTACGATGAAATCGCTCTCCTTGGCTTTCAGTACTTCGAAGAACGCCCTTCGCATTCCCTTGTTCGCCGCGACACCGCCCTGAAACGCTATCGGTGGTATAAAGTCCTTACCCTTCGCTATCGTACTGACGAAGTTCCTTGCGACGGAGAAACAAAGCCCTGCAATGATATCATAATCAGGTGTCGCGATCTGCTGGAGATGTATCATGTCGCTCTTCGCGAAGACACTGCACCTGCCGGCTATCCTCGGCGGCGTCTCGGATTCAAGAGCGGCGTCACCAAACTCTTTTATCGAGAAACCAAGCCGCGACGCCTGCTGATCCAAAAAGGAACCGGTGCCGGCGGCGCATACAGTGTTCATCGCAAAATCCGCGATCCTGCGCTTACCGCTTTCCGTATCTATCAATATCAGCTTCGACTCTTCGCCGCCCATCTCGATGATCGTCCTCACTTCCGAGTGGAAGAACCCGGTCGCCATCGACTGTGCGACTATCTCGTTGATGAAGTTCGTCGCATTCTCTTTAGCGTGCAGGTAGCTCTGGATGGACTTACCGACGCTGCCTGTGATCGACGTGCTCTTTATACTATTCGGGTCGATATCTTTCGTAAGGTCAGTAAGGATATTGCAGACAGTCTCAAACGGCTGCCCCTTTGTCCTTAGATAACAGCTCTTGACGATATTGTCAGCAGCGTCCATCAAGACATACTTGGCGCTGACACTACCTACATCGATCCCCAAGTCATATTTTTTTTGCGCCAAGTATCTTTTTTTGTTGCTTTTTCTCTTTATATCTTCACTTTTAATAACTTTTCCTCCCATCTAACCACCTTGTCAAGTACATAGCAATGCGCCCACCCTGCTTGGATTATCAGCTACCAATCCCTTCAGAGTAAACATCTCATGGTACCTATTATACACCGTTTATACATCAAAACAACGTGTATTGCAAGTAAATTTGTAAACCATTTTGATGGTTTTTAAAAAGCCCATTTATTCTGATATCGCTGTTTTTTGCGCACAATTGACAGCCTCACAATTAACATTACCGGTAAACGCGGCGCGATGAATCCGGCCGTAGATTTTTAAAAGTAAAATGAACGACCCCGACGCAAAGCATCGAGGAATTCTTTCAATTAAACGGCTTTTTATAGGTAACTATTTACACTGCTCTTGTGAAATGTTTTGCAGGAATTCGTCAAGTTCGCTCATATCTATCTTAAATGCAGGGTCTTTCGGGATATAGTTTTTCAACCAGCCAATTATATCAGAAGCGCTGCCCTTTAGATCACTATTCAGGCTATAGTACTCCCACTTCCCGTCATTCCTGGATTTGATAAGGCCTGCTGATTTCAACATGAACATATGCTTGGAGAGTTCTGCCAATGGTATGTTTATCAGCTTTTCAAGGTGGCACACGCACATTTCAGCCTTTGACAGGGCAATGATGATCTTGACCCTGTACTCGTTAGCAAGCGCTTTTATCTCATACTCAGAAGTAACCATGAATTAAAACACCCCCTTCATTCATTAGCATTGCTTTTTTTTAATTTAATGTCAAGGACTTTTACAGTGTGGTGGCAAGAAACAATTAGCGCCCTCCCCCTTTCATTACCAAATTATAATCTTCAGGTAATCGTACGATAACATCAATATTCTTATTATCATGGGCATGTTGCCCAATACAATAAAGGGAATTTGCACTGTAAAGAAATCCCCCCTACCATCCCGTTGGCCGCCCCCCCTTTTTTTCGGGTACTTACAGCGACGGCTTTTTCAAAAATGTGGGGTTGGCTTAAGTCCCATCATAAGATTATACATAGAAGCTGTGTCTAAATTGTTTCTAAACTGTATCAAAGCGATTCTGTCCACTTGGATTGCGCGGAAAGGTGAAAAAATCGTTTGAAGATAAAACCATTTTACATATTATCAGGGTGGCTTATATTCATCACTATCGCCGCGTTATTTTCTACAAGTGCGGGTCGTCCGTTAGACGCGAGAACTCAGCGGCCGGTAAAAGGATTTCGTCTTGAGTATGATATATCAGGAGCCGCGGCGGAACCCTTTATGGCGCCTTACAATATTATTTCAGGAGCCCCGTCTGTAAAATTCGCCGTAATCTCCAGTGTCATCTGGATAATTATTTTATGTTATCTGCTCACTTTTTATGACGATCCGGGCAAAACGCCGGTTATCAAAAAAATTTCTTTTTTCGTTCGCTTTAGTAAAAAAAAGCGTCATGAAAAATTAGAGTCATTTCTATTACTTTGCGTTGTTTGCGTTATTATCCTTACCGGATACTCGATTTTTTGCCTGTACGTCCGGCTCCCGGGATGGCGCCTTACCCCTGACACGGATGATTACCTGTTGGTCGATCTGCACAACCATACAGACAAATCACATGACGGTGTTATTTCGGCCTATGATAACCTGAGCTGGCACTATAAACACGGCTACGATATCGTTGTGATTTCAGAGCATAATAATACAATGGGAAGTGACAAGGCGGATGAAATTGCTCGTCAAAATACCTTTCTCCCTTTAGTTCTCAGGGGGATAGAGGTATGCTCTGATATCAGCGGGACCAAGGACGCGTTTATGGTAGGTATTGGCGATTTCCCGGCTCTGGATAAAAAAAAGATTACGCGCCTGAAGCTTAATAAACAAGCTGGGAAATTCATTGATTACATCAAAAACAGCGACGATGGCCGGTCAAACGCGAAAGGCGTCGTTATTGCTCTTGCGTATAAACTTACGCCGGCTGACATTCTGATACTCGTAAAGGAAGGCGTCGATGGATTTGAGATCGCGAATTATGGTCATCCAGAGATACCCGCTAAAGTAAGGCGGGCTGTTTTGAACGCCGCGTCTTAGCATGGCCTTAAGCTTGTGGCGTCTTCGGACTGGCACGGCTGGTCGGGCTCGGCGAGAACATGGACTGCCGTTTATACCCCTGATATTAGGAATCGCGATCGTAATCAATGGAAAGAGCTGGTCATCAAAGCCCTTGTAAAAGACGGCAAAAACAATATCATTCCCATCACTGCCGGAGTGATAACTATGCCGTCAGCGCTTCGCATTATCTTCGCGCCATTTGCTGAAACTGTTAGATACGCGCTTGAGCTCTCATATATCAGAATATTGTTCTGGTGGCTCTGGTCGGTTGCGCTATATGTGTTGTTCTTCTTTTGGAATGCAAAATCGAGCTTTTAGAAAACATGGTAATTTCTCTACTTGGCAACACTCCCATGAGGTACATCTAATTCTAAAAATGCAGGGAATAACTCCTGCCGATTATTGAAAAACATTGACAATTTTCAAGATTACGGTAAAATTTAATAAGCGCTGATATCAGTACTTCAAGTTACTGTGCAGTGGAAGGAGTATATAATTCATAAGAAAAGTGAAAATATTGTACTAAGGAATAAGTTCTGGTTCTTCTTTGGCGCTTTCATCCTGGCGGTCATCATATCAGTAGCAATCATCGGTTTTGCGTGGAAGCGGCACCAGAGTTTTAAGCAGGCGGTAATCAGTCAGGCGCAGCAGCAGATGCTTAGTACCGCAAAAGCTACCGCTCTTCAGATAGAGAACTTCTTACATGATATTACAAGGATGTTGAAGACTGGTGCAGAGATCATACAGGTACAGTCCGTAGCGCAGGCCAATGGCCGCCTTAGCTTTAAGCCCGGGGCAGAGGAGTATTACCCTTTTGATTCCATTTACAAGAATTTTGATAAGAAAATCGACTTGTTCTACTTGTTAAACGCTGATGGCGCAAATGTCGACCGGATACCATTTATTCAGGAGAAGATAGGAGCTAACCGCTCTGGCAGGCCCGGCGTTGAATATGTCAAAAAAAATCATACGCCGTATGTCAGCAACATGTTTACTACCGCAGCTAACAAGAGCTCAATATCCATTACCCACCCGATTTTCAAAGCCGATGATTTTGTCGGTATGTTCAGAGCGGTCATGTATACTCAAAACCTTTACAAACATTTCTTGCAGACAGTCAGGATCGGGGAGAACGGGTATATCTTCTTATTAGATAATGAGGGGGATATCTACTACCACCCCAATTCTGATTTTATTGGGGAGAATATAGTCATTTTATCAAAAAAAATGCAAGGGGACGCAGAGGGCATTGAAACGGAAATTTTACAAAAGATTCTCAGCGGCAGTGAAAGCGCCTCGGTTTTTGTATTTGACGAATTATTAAATGAGCGGGCGAGTTATGCCTGGACATATATTGCGACAAACCCCAAAGCGATGGGTACCGCCGGCATCAAGATAAAGTATCACACGGGAGTTTCAAGGGACATTTTAGAGCAAAGGGCTGTCGTCATCGGGAAGGAATTGGACAAAGCGATAGTAAGACCGGTGGATCTAATCGATACTGGTAATGTAAGAAAAGTTTTACAGAGCCTTAAAATAAAATATTCTGACATCATCGAGATGACGATACATGCCCCAAGATCGATGGATGATAATACCCTTATATATAAGATAAGCACAAGCCCGGGGCTGACCGGTAAGAGCTCTGACCCTGAGGATATAAAGGCTGTCGAAGATGACAAGTTGAGCATACAGTTTATCAAGCAGCCCGAGGGTAGACCGTTTGCCGGTACGGATGTTGTGGATGTCACTATACCGATACATACAAGCGAGACTTTCTGGCCGGTGGTGGCGATAATGCCGTTTTCTGAGATTATTGAACCGATCGATCAAGACGCGAAGAGTACTTTTGGTTTTGCAGGGCTTTTACTTGTAACATTCTGCGCACTTGGCATCGGCTTTTATAAAACACAGGAGAAGAGCGCGCACCTTGAAGCGGAAAAAGATCACCTGCAATTGATCGCAAGTTCCGCGAAGATGCTAAGAAAGAGCGAAGAGAAGTACCGGACATTATTCAACAGCGCTCATGACGCGATATTTATACATGATATGACGACAAGGTTTATTGAGGTAAACGACATCGCGTGTAAGCAGTTGGGTTATACAAAGCAAGAGATGTTAAACATGACGGTGCCAGAGATAGACCTGCCGGAATTTGCGGATAAGGTGCCAGAGAGGATCAGGCAGCTCAAGGAGGCGGGACACGTGGTCTTTGAGAGCGCACATGTCTCAAGAGACAAAAAGGTGATACCTGTCGAGATAAACAGCCGCCTAATTGAATATGATGGTAAGCCCGCAGTCTTCTCGATCGCCAGAGACCTGACAGAGAGGAAGCTGGCTGAAGAGACACAGCAAGAGAGCGAGAGAATAATCCGCTTAATAATAAAAGCCGCTCATGACGCGATAATCATGATAAATAACGATGGAAATGTCATATACTGGAACAAATCCGCGGAGAAGCTGTTTGGTTATAAAGAAGATGAAATGATTGATATGAATTTACTAAGCACTATCATACCAAAAAAATTCCATGGAAAGTATTTCAAAGCGTATGATGAATTTGATGAGGAAAGCGCGGATGACGGAATCGGCAAGACTGTCGAATTAATGGCTGTCAAAAAAAACAAAGAGGAATTCCCTGTCGAATTGTCAATCTCCGCGGTGAAGACCAAGTCTTACTGGAACATAATCTGGATAGTAAGAGACATTACCAGGCGAAAGGAAGAGGAGGCTGAGAAGAGGAAAGATTATTTGAACAGTGTCGGTATCATAGTCGTCGCGATCGATAAGGACGGGACGTTAAGTTTTATTAATAAGGCCGGCTGCGAGATATTCGGTTATGGAGAAGATTATATGACCGGTAAGGATTTCTTCGAGCATTTCCTGCCAAAGCGGGTCAGATCTGATGCAAGGAATGTGCTCGCGCAGTTGATGGAAGGCAGGACGAAGGGGCTCGAACACTATGAGTGCCCGATAGTGATCAAAGGTGGTGAGGAGAGGGATATCTATTGGACAAACTCTCTTATTAGAGATGAAGAGGGTAATATTATCAGTGCGTTAGGCGCGGGGGAGGATATTACCCAGAAGAAGTTAGCCGAAGAGGAGAAGCAGAAGCTGTGGAACCAGCTGGTGCAGGCTCAGAAAATGGAATCGATAGGCAGGTTGACCGGTGGCATATCCCACGATTTTAACAATCTATTAACGGCGATTCTTGGTTACAGCGATTTGGCATTGCAAGACCTGCCAAAGGATCACCCTGCCGCGAAGAAGATAAAGGCGGTCTTAAAGGGTGGTAAAAAGGCTTCGAGACTTACGCGCCAATTACTTGCGTTCAGCCGGCGGCAGGTGCTTAATATGGAGCTCAACAATCTGAACAACATCATTCGGGATACGAGTAATCTGTTGACAAGGGTGATCAGAGAAGATATAGAGATCGAGATATTGCCTGATGTCAATACCAGTAATGTAATTGTCGATGAGACGCAAATCGAGCAGGTGCTTATGAACCTTGTAATGAATGCCAGCCATGCGATGCCCGATGGTGGTAAATTGACAATAAGTACTGATAATGTGGCGGTGGATGAGGAATTCATCAAAACACATCAGGGTTTATCAACCGGCTCCTTCGTCAGGCTCTCAGTATCTGACACCGGTACGGGTATGTCCGATGATGTTATAGAGAAGATATTCGAGCCGTTTTTTACCACCAAGGAGAAGGGTGAAGGGACGGGGCTTGGCTTATCGACTGTCTTTGGGATAGTCAAGCAGCATGAAGGATATATTCATGTCGATAGTGAGGTAGGTAAAGGGACTACATTCAGCGTTTATTTTCCGGCCGCTATTGGTGATATTGAGGATGAAGCGGCGGACGAGACTGAAGTCATGAAAAAGTGTACAGAGACTTTATTAATTGTCGATGATGACAGGATCATTCTTGATCTGATGATACAGACATTAAAACCGCTGGGGTTTCAGGCGCTGTTCGCCTCAAACGGCGCTGAAGCCATTGAGATAAGCGATAATACGCAGGGAAAGATAGACCTGCTCGTAACAGATGTCGTTATGCCCGGCATGAGCGGCTGGGAACTTGCCGAAACCATCAGGGAAAGCCGGCCTGACATCAAACTGATCTTCTCCTCAGGGTATTTAGACAGCCCAACCGTACTGAACCACATAATGGAAAAGGGACTGACTTTCTTAAGTAAACCATTTACGCCGCGAAGTCTGGCCGCCATGGTGCAAAAGGTCTTAGGGCGGGGTAAAGAGATGAAAACGGACGCGTGACATGTAATAATCACCCTTGAATGGATTGAACATCATGCCCAAATGCGTCTTTCTCACCAGAAATAATTAATCGCTTGAAATTAAAGATGTTATATTCTACAATCCCTTATAAAGAAAAGGATTCGCGTATCTATGAAAAGAGATGAGCTTCAGAGCCGGCTTAGCGCACTGCCGAAGGTGGATAAGCTGTTAGACCATGAAAGGGTGAAAGAACTCTTAACCAGGGTTGACAGAGCTGTCCTTCATACTCTTACGCTAAAGGTCATCGACGATGTCAGGCAGAGTATCATCGACTCGCAAAAGAGCAAGGGAACAAAGCGGGCGCCTGATTTAAAATCATTTATCGATACGCTTGTCAGGATGGTGGATGACCTGCTCACAGACAGGCTTGTGCGGGTCATTAACGCCACCGGCACTATACTCCACACGAACCTTGGCAGGGCGCCGCTCGGCAAAGGCATATCACAAGGGGCGGGCAGAGTGTCTTCGTGCTACACAAACCTCGAGTTCGACCTGAGGGGCGGCAGGCGCGGCCACCGGTACAGCCACTTTGAAAAGATCGTGAAACTGGTCACCGGTGCGCAGGCGGCGCTGGCGGTGAATAATAACGCCGCGGCGGTGCTGTTGGTATTAAACACCCTTTGCGAGGGTAAGGAAGCGGTCGTATCCCGCGGCGAGCTTATCGAGATCGGCGGCTCGTTCAGGATACCAGAGGTGATGAAGAAGAGCCAGGCTGTACTAAAAGAGGTGGGCACGACGAACAAGACGCACCTCAAGGATTACGAAAGCGCGATAACCGACAAAACAGGGCTCTTGCTGAAAGTCCACACCAGCAACTACAGGATCGTCGGCTTTACAAAGGAAGTCACGCTCGCGGAGCTTGTCGCGCTGGGCAAGGAGCGCGGGACTGTAGTCTATAATGACCTTGGTAGCGGCTGCCTGGTCGATCTGTAGCCTTATGGCATCACAAAAGAGATGACCGTCAAAGCGGTGATCGATGAAGGGGTGGATATCGTCTCATTCAGTGGGGATAAGCTTTTTGGGGGGCCGCAGGCGGGGATAATCGCGGGCAGAAAGAGGTACATAGACAGGATAAAGAAAAACCCCCTGACGCGCGCGCTTAGGCTTGACAAGATGACTATATACGCATTAGAGCAGACTTTCAGGAAGTACCTGAATGTAAGGGACGCGGTGAAAACCGTACCGGCGCTGAATATGATGACTGCGAAGAAGGAGCGGGTAAGGAGGCGCTGCGAAAAACTGCTCAACGCATTGAAGGATTTACAGATAAACGGATTATCCTTCTCGATGAGGGAAGATTTCTCCTGCGTCGGCGGCGGTGCGCTCCCGCTTGAAAAGATCGCGACTTATGTAATAATTGTTAATAGTAAAAAGGTCTCCAGCTCGAAGATCGCGAAGAGGTTACGGGAGCATGTGACACCGGTTATCGCGCGGGTAAATAACGATAATGTGATACTTGACATGAGAACGGTTCTCCCAAAAGAAGAGAAGATCATCATCGAAGCGGTAAAGGGAATTTTTTAACGACGGATTCTAAAATAGTCCATAGCGTCATTCCCGAAATAGTAATCGTGAATCCATCCGCTTGCTTATAGGTGGTTTTTTGGAGTCTGCATATTTTACCCAATCAGATAGCCGCCGTAAAGGTGCGATAGCACGTGGATCCCCGATAGAAGCACTCGGGGATGACGGGGGTGACGTTTTTAAATTATATCGGGGTATAGGGGTATTTTTATGAAAAAGTCTGTTTTTTTTGTTACTTTCCTTTTTCTATTATTAAGCACGGCGGCGTTTTGTGACGAAGGTTATATAAATGTTGACAGCGCGAATGTCCGCAAAGGTCCGTCTAAGAAGCAGAAGATCGTAGCGTCGCTTGGTATGAACGAGAAGATCACGATAGTTGAGAAGAAGGGTCAGTGGTACAAAATAGAGTACAAGGGCAATGAAACGGGCTGGATCAGCGCTTCATTAGTAAGGCTGATCGAGAAGAGTACGATTAAGATTGATTTTTTAAATATTAATGATAAGTTTAAAGAGTACTTCAAAGAGAATCTTTTGTTTTTTGACAGCCAGCTAAAAGGGTATGACCTTAGCAGCCTTAAGCTTATCGTCTCTTACTCTGAGAAAGCTAACGCGGCTATGTTGACGCTGATACTGCCCTTTGACAAACAGTACTATGATGAGAAGAGGACAAAGGAGATAGGCGGCGCCTATATAGATTTTATGGTATACAACGACTATTTATGGGGGCTTGTAAAGTATAAGATACACGTTGCCGAATCGGTGGAGCTTGTTTCAATGGACGATTTCCAGGCGCTTATGTCATTTAAGTCAAGCATCGTTTTAATAAAGGATAATGGCGACTCTATCATATTAAGCGGCAAATTCAGCGGCTGCTACGTTGTTTTTAACCCGTATATTGATGTCGAATTTGAGGGCTATGAACCTGTCAGGGTGTACAGTGTGGATAAAGAAGCGGTAGAGGACAATTCGCTCTTCTACCTGCCTGGAGCCAAGGTCTCTGATGGTAAACTTATGGCGCCGGCATTATTATATAATTTTTTTGATCTGCCATATTAGAGGCATGATGCCTCATACAATATATTAGCAATATACATTGTTTCACTAAAATTGGAATTTTTATTGCACCACAATCTCCCCTCCCTTGATGGGAGGAGGCGAGGGAGCGGCTATGTTTGGTCTTGGATTACCGGAGCTTATACTGATATTCCTGCTTGCGCTTGTCATATTCGGGCCGAAGAATCTCCCTGAGATAGCGAAGACTTTCGGGCAGTTCTTCAGGAGCTTTCAGGACGCGGCGAATGATATAAAGAAGGATATTTCGTACCATGCCAGCCTGGATGACGAGAAGAAGGCTATTGATAAAGAGTATAATAGGTTAGAAGAGGAAGCCAAAAAAAACGGAGAGTAAGGATGAAGATATCAACTAAATACATGTCAGGCGTTATTATCGTTATTCTGGTGGTTATCATTATCTACCAGCTGGTTGAGTCGTTGATGTGGTATTCTGGGACAAAGATATACTTCTCGGCCTTCTCCGCGCTGCTCGTCGGTTCCGCTATCGGGTACTATATCTCGAATTCACTCGCGAAAAAATTCACCGAATTAAAGAACACCGCGGAAAATATCAGCAGGGGTGATTTTACAAAATACGCTGATCTGTCCGGGGACGGGCTCTTTGCGGATGAGACCGCGGATATCGCGTCCTCAATAAACATGATGCTTGATAACCTTATGAAGTTAGCGCGGCACATAACGAAGACGTCTATGAAGGTATTGCAAAGTTCTTTGAATCTTTACAAGTTATCAGACCAGGTAAGCTAATCGACTAACGATATATCCGTCTCTTTCGACTATGTGAACCAGGGCGCGGCGAAGCAGCTTGATATGATAGAGCGTATGCTTAACACTATAAATGACATGGTCGCTTCCTCAGAGGTGATCGCGCGTTACGCCAAAGAAGCGGACGAGTTTGAGAAGCTCTCCACGTTCAATGCCCAGAAGAGCGGCAAGGTGGTGAAGGAGACCCTCGGCAAGTTAAACAATGTCTTCGAGAAGGTGGAGAATTCCGCGGATCAGGTGCTGAAATTCGGTGGCATTACCGAAAACATAAGGACAATAGTCGAAGTGATAACATCCATAGCCAAGCAGACGAATATATTAGCGTTAAACGCGTCGATAGAGGCGAGCAGCGCGGGAGAGGCGGGGAAAGGTTTCTATACAGTGGTCGCGGATATAAAGGGGATGTCTGAGGACAGCAAGAACGCCGCAACGCAGATCGCCGAGCTGTTAAAAGAGATAGAGACCAAGAGCGGCAAGACGGTCAGGCTGATGAGGGAGGTCAGCGGCGAGATAATAGAGGGGCGGAACATGCTCTTCGCGACGGAGCTGACAATTGAGAAGATAATATCGACAGTGGCGGAGGCGGAGCTGAAGGTAAGCAAGATATCCGCCCTCACCGGTTCTCATCTGAAAAAGACTCAGGAGATAGAGACTCACGTCAAAGATGTAGCCGCACTCTCCCAAGAGAACAAGAACGCTACGGAAAATGTCGCGGGCGCGGCGGAAGACCAGAAACTCTCGGTGGCCGAGA
>JAJRZU010000012.1 GCA_024275075.1 Deltaproteobacteria bacterium
AAACAGGCGGCGAGGGAGTACCTGCTCGCCAAGGACTTGATCTGACATGAAAAAATTTAAATTATACATAATGGCCCTCATGCTGCTGACCGGTTGTCACAGCGGGCAGATA
Source organism: Deltaproteobacteria bacterium (assembly GCA_024275075.1). Lineage (GTDB taxonomy): Bacteria > Desulfobacterota > JAJRXV01 > JAJRXV01 > JAJRXV01 > JAJRZU01. Next base: position 113 of record JAJRZU010000012.1, read on the forward strand.
GCCGCGGACAAAGGCGCCGCAAAGCCGCCGGCCGCCGCGGAGATATCTGGAATCATCACCAGCGATACGACGCTGAGCGGTGATGTACTGGTAGCCGGTGACGTATACGTCCCTGAGGGCGTGACGCTCACCATTTTGCCCGGTACGAGGCTCACTGTGCGGATGAGCGAAAGCACCAAGGTGCTCCCGACATACCTTTCACCGAAAACCGAGCTTCTCGTAAGGGGGCGCATCATCGCGAAGGGCGCGAAGGATGACAGGATCGTCTTTCTATCCGACCAGGAGAGTGCTGGGATGAAGGATTATGAGGGGATAATACTCCTTGAGAGCGAGGAAGCCGTTTTCGAGAACTGCACATTCAGTAACGCCTATGCCGCGGTCACGGCGTTCAGATCGACATTAACGCTATCCTCGTGCGAATTCGTCAACTGCTTCTACGCCATCTCCGCGAACGGCTCTGTGGTCACGGTAACAGGGAATGTCGTGAGAGACTGCGACAAGGGGATGTACTTTCACAAGGGAACAACCGGCAGCGTCACCGGCAGCGGGTTCACCAACTGCCTGGAAGACGGGATATTTATCGACAATACGAGCTCCGTTGAGATAACGGGTAATTCATTCACAGACAATCTTTGGGGCATCTCGACGATATCGTATGCAGGCGACTTCACCAAAAACAATGAATTTAAGAATAATATCAAAGATGTAAGGCGGTTAAACTATTGATGACGCGCTTTTTCATTTACATAATATCATTCAGCATGTTACTGATCATACTCACCGCGTCAAGCGCGCCGTGCGAAGAATACAGCCGCGTGTACGGTAACGAGACGATATTCAAGGACACCACGTGGTCAGGTAAGGTGCTGATACAGGACATTGTGACGGTATTCGCGGACGTGACGTTGACTATTGAACCAGGAACGGTTATCATGTTTGAGAAGCGCGACACCAACGGTGACGGTTTCGGTGAGAACGAGATATACATTCAAGGCGAGGTGATCGCGATAGGTACGCGGGCGGCGCCGATAATTTTCACGTCCGCCGAGAAGGTAAAGCGCCCGGGAGACTGGGGGGCTATCAACATGATGATCTCCGAGGATAAGCGAAACATCTTCTCAAACTGCGTACTGGAATACTCATATCGCGGGTTCCACGCTCATTTCTCCGCGATGAACCTCGTTGACTGCGAGATAAAGAATAACTTTCTGGCGGTACAGTTTCAGGACTCGAAGGTGACTATAAAGGGCTGCAACATCCACGATAACAATCAGGGGATGCAGTTTCGCGACTCGACCCTTTTGATGGAGGGCACAAACCTTACCAATAACAATATCGGTATCCGGTGCGTTTACAGCGAGGTCGATTTCAGGGGTAATGAGATATCCGGCTCTTCTATGACGGGTTTTCGGGCAAGGGGCTCTACTGTGGAGATCACCGGCGGCAAGGTGGAAGGCTGCCGGTCGGGCATCACCGCTCAGGATTCATCGATCACCGTAAAGGGTTCGATGATACTGAACAACATGGAGGACGGCCTGTCGCTACACAATTCAGACACGAAAATATCTGGTAATATCATCATGTTAAACGGTGACGACGGGATTTTCCTTGAAAATACCACCGCGGTGATTAATAATAACAACATATTCAATAACGCGAAGTACAACGTCTCGCTCGAGCAGCCGGGCGGCGTTGACGCAAAAAACAACTACTGGGGAACTGACGACCCCGACAAACTAGACGAATTCAACTTTGACAAAAAAGACTCTGGCTCCCTTGGTGAGATTGACATCGGCGGCTACTTTGATACAGAAATACATTTAACGGAATAAGGACGGAAAATTGAAAAAATTACTGGTTTATCTTATCGCATTACTTTTGACGGCGGCGCTCTTCTCATGCAAGCAGGGGGCGAAGGATGGCAGGGTGTACAAAATCGCGTACATGATCTGCAACAATACCCGGGAGACGAACGAGCGGTTTGTTCCGCTCACAAACTACCTGACCGAGAAGACCGGTTACAAATTCGAGCTGTATACCGTCAATACGCAGGACTTTGTTTCTGAGTACGAGAAGAAGAAATTCGACTTCACGCACACGAACTCGTACCTGTTTTACCTGCTCAAGAAGACGAAGGGCGCGAAATATCTCTGCACAGAGAAACGCGGCGCCTACGGTACCCGCACAAAGGGCGTTATTTTCACCCTGAAATCGAGCGGAATAGACAGCATCGCGGCTATCAAGGGGAAGAAGGTGCTCTTTGGCCCCGTCTTCGCGCCATACGCCTTCCTTGCACAATACGATCTTTTGGTGAATGACGGGGTTGACCCCGAAGAGGATATCATCTACGCGATACCCTGGGGCTCGTTCAAGCACCAGAAGGTGGTCTATGGCGTGCTGTACAATGATTTCGATGTCGGCGCCGTCTCCTCATTGGATCTTGAGATGATGGCGAAGGAGGGCAAGATAAACATCAACGATTTCAACATCATCGCCGAGAGCCCGCTACTGCCGTACTGCACTTTCGGTTATGCGGACGGGGTACCCGCCAAGGTGGTGAAGAGCGTGAACGACGCGCTCCTTGGCCTCACCGAAAACGACACCGCGGCGGTCGGCAATGAGACTCTGGCGATATTCAAGCGCGCTTTCATAGACGGTTATGAAGTGGTGGATGAGAGCGAGTATGACATCATCGACCGATACGCGAAGACCGCGAAGCTACCGCCGTACGAAGAATTTTAAGGGCATGATATGTTTGAGAAAATAAACTATGTGTCGCTGGTCATACTCACCGGAATACTCGCCTTTTTCCTATACAGCGGCGGGAACGCTAACTGGAAGGAAGCGCCGGGCAGGGATTTCTACGCGATGGCGGCTCAGAGCAATATTTCGGCAAAGGAGAAGGAAGCGAAGATAAAGAAGCGCTATGGCGGCATCGAGGAGATGATCGGCGCCGGCCAGCTCGAAAAAGCGCTCCTCACGCTCAAGCAGATGGAAACGGGCTACAAGAAGGACGCGCACCTTTATTTCCTGCAAGGTCAGATTTACGCAAAGATGAAGTTATATAAAGAATCGATAACGAATTTTTTTAAAGCGGTCAAGCTTGACCCTGACTATGTAGATGAGGGTTGCTCGCTTTACAAGGGCACTTTGATCAAAGAGGTCACCCTGGACGCGATGGATTATTATAAAGGCAAAAGCGACGCGGGGAGCAAGTCCGCGAAGAAGCTGGTATTCGCGATGCAGCGCAGATTGGCAGGGAGCTGCGAATGAAAAAGAGATTCAGCCAGAGTTCCATAGTGATCTTCACCGGTGCGCTCCTGGGCGTTATCTCCATCGTGCTCGTCTATTACGGTAACCCGAAGAACTCCGGAATCTGCGTGTCATGCTTCATCGAAAACATCGCCGGCGCACTGGGGCTGCACCCGAACCCGCGCCTGCAATATCTGCGCCCCGAGCTGCTCGGGTTCCTGCTCGGCGCTTCGATAAGCGCGCTTTTCGGCGGCGATTTCAAGGCGCGCGCTACGAACGCGCCGCTCGTTCCTTTTATCACCGGCGCTCTGCTCATCGTCGGTTCCGCTGTATTCATCGGGTGCCCGATTAAGCTGTTCATACGATTTTCCGCGGGTGACCTGACGTCAATCGCCGGTATCGCCGGTCTGATCGCCGGTGTCTATATCGGTATCAAGTACCTGCAAAACGGCTTCACTTTCGGCGACGCTAAGGACTCACCGAACTTCTTTGCGTGGCTGCTACCGGCGGCGGTGATCATCCTCATCGTCTTTTTGTTCTACGAACCGAATTTTATATTCTTCAGCAAAAAAGGGTCGGCGACGATGCACGCACCGAAACTCATATCACTTGGCGCGGGCATTTTGTTAGGGGTCTTCGCCCAGCGCTCGAGGTTCTGCATAACCGGCAGCATAAGGGACACAATCCTCATGCGAAGCATAAAAGGCGGAACAGGGCTCATCGCGTTAATCGGATTCGCGATACTATTCAACGTTATTTTCGGTTATTTCAACCTTGGTATGAATGGTCAGCAGAGCTCGCACCTTGACCACCTCTGGAGCTTCCTTGGGATGGCGCTGGTCGGTATCGGGTCGGTCATGATAAACGGGTGTCCGTTCCGGCAGATCATACGCTCTGGCGAGGGCGACATAGACGCGGTGATGGCTGTCTTGGGGATGGTAGCCGGCGGAGCGTTTGTGCAGACGTTTAACATCGCGAGTACCACCCGGGGCGTTACCTTCGCCGGCAAGGTCGCGATCATTACCGGGCTTATCTTTGTCACGGCATTAGGGCTCTCTTCACGGGATGAGGACATTTAACTATGCGGATATTCATTAAGGCAGCGTTGCCGATATTAATTATTATGTTCTTCACATCGATCCCTGGCGCGAAGGATTATGATTTTTACTATGAGGGACAGGCATCGCTGACGAAAGACACCGAGTTTTTCGGCGCCGTTTACATTAAGGAGAAGCTGCGGGTTCCTAAGGGGGTGACGCTTACCATCAGAGCTGGTACGGTCATCAGGTTCGGACATCCGGGGCTGAGCGACGACGGTAACGTCGATTCCTCGATCATCGTTGAGGGGAGGATATCCGCTGTCGGCACCAGGGCCGCGCCGATAGTATTCACCAGCGCTCAAGCCAGGCAGAAGAGCGCATTCGGTGAGATCTACCTTAGTGAGGCAAAGGACTCTACCTTCGAGTTCTGCAATTTCCTTTATTCGCACTGGGGGCTGCATGTCCATGAAAGCAACGTGACTGTGAGAAACTGCCTGTTCAAAGAGACATTCGGCGGGATCCGGTTCAAAGGCGACACTGTGACCGCTATAAATAACGAGTTCGTCAACAGTGATGTATCATTCCGGTTCTGGCAGGCGTCACCGGTTATCGTGGATAACAGGTTCGTTGATGTCACCACCGCGATATTTGCGCGGGAACAGGTGAAGGCGCCTGTGATCACCGGCAACACTTTTCGCGGTACAAAGGATTATTATATTAAATTAGGTGAACTGCAAGAAGACGATATTACTCTCACAGGCAGCGATTTCGGAACTACAGACAAAAAAGAGATAAGCGCCAAGATCTTCGACAAAGAGGATGAAGACTACATCGGCAGGGTGATCATCAAGTAAGTATCCGCCCGCTGTCCACCATTTTTAAAAAAAAATAAAAAAAGGGTTGCTTTTTAAATAAATGTGCTTATATTATATGCGTTTTCAATTAGCACTCAGTGCCGTCGAGTGCTAACAGCCATACAATAATCATAAAATAAGTTAATTAAAGAAAGGAGAAAGTTCTATGGGTAATGTTAAGTTAAGACCTCTTCACGACAGGATATTGGTAAAGAGATCAGAAGAGGAAACGAAGACGAAGGGTGGCATCATCATTCCTGATACCGCGAAGGAGAAACCGTTAGAGGGTACAATCATTTCCGCGGGCAATGGCAAGATATTAGAGAATGGCGACAAGGTACCGTTAGAGGTAAAGAAGGGGGATACGATCCTTTTTGGTAAGTATGCCGGCACCGAGATCAAGATCGACGGCGAAGAGTATCTCATGATGCGCGAAGAAGATGTACTTGGAATTATTGAGTAAATTTGATCTAACTAAATCTAATACTAAAAGGGTAATTAACAAGGAGGTAGGATAAATGGCTAAGGAACTAAAATTTTCACAGGACGCGAGGTCAGCGATCCTGATAGGCGTCAACGCTCTTGCGGACGCTGTTAAAGTAACGTTGGGGCCAAAGGGCCGGAACGTTATAATCGACAAGTCATTCGGTTCGCCGGTGATAACCAAAGATGGCGTAACGGTAGCAAAAGAGATCGAGCTTGAGAACAAGTTTGAGAACATGGGCGCTCAGATGGTAAAAGAGGTCGCCAGCAAGACATCAGACGTTGCCGGTGACGGCACCACCACAGCTACGGTTTTGGCGCAGAGCATATATAAAGAGGGCGCGAAGCTCGTTGCGGCCGGAGCGAACCCGATGGATCTTAAAAGGGGTATCGACAAAGCGGTTAGCGCTACAATATAGGGTCTTAGGGGCTTAAGCAAGCCTACGAAGAACCAGACCGAGATAGCTCAGGTCGGTACGATCTCAGCGAACAACGATGTGGAGATCGGCAAGATAATCGCCCAGGCGATGGACAAAGTCGGTAAGGAAGGCGTTATCACCGTAGAGGAAGCGAAGGGGATGGAGACGACATTGGATGTCGTTTAGGGGATGCAGTTTGACAGAGGGTACTTATCTCCATACTTCGTCACGGACCCGGAGCGGATGGAGACGATCCTTGAGAATCCGTTCATATTGATATATGACAAGAAGATCAGCACGATGAAGGATCTGCTGCCGATATTAGAGCAGATAGCCAAGACCGGTAAGCAGTTCATGATAGTCGCAGAAGATATCGAGGGCGAGGCTCTCGCGACACTGGTTGTGAACAAGCTGCGAGGTACATTAAACTGCGTAGCGGTAAAAGCGCCTGGTTTTGGTGACAGGAGAAAAGCGATGTTAGAAGATATCGCGGTATTGACCGGCGGCACCCTCATCTCAGAAGAGCAGGGGATGAAGCTTGAGAGCACGACATTGGAGCAGTTAGGTTCCGCAAAGAGGATCACTGTTGACAAAGAGAACACGACGATCATCGATGGCGCCGGCAAGAAGGAGGATATTGCAACGCGAGTCGGTTTGATCAGAACTCAGATTGAAGAAACAACCTCTGATTATGACAGGGAAAAACTACAAGAGCGGCTCGCAAAGCTTATCGGTGGTGTTGCCGTAATCAACGTCGGCGCAGCAACCGAAACAGAGATGAAAGAGAAGAAAGCGAGAGTGGAAGACGCTTTACACGCTACAAGGGCGGCGGTTGAAGAAGGGATCGTACCCGGCGGCGGTGTCGCATACATAAGAACGCTTGGCACCTTAGACGCACTAAAGTTAAGCGGCGACCAGCAAAGCGGGGTAAACATCATCCGAAGAGCGTTAGAGGAACCTTTGCGACAGATAGTAGCGAATGCCGGATTAGAAGGCTCTATCGTTGTTGACAAGGTGAAGAGAGAGGAAGGCGCTTACGGGTTCGATGCAAATGTAGAAACCTATACTGACTTATTGAAAGCAGGCGTCATCGACCCGACGAAAGTCACAAGGTGCGCGCTTCAAAACGCGGCATCTGTCGCTTCGCTTATGTTGACTACCGAGGCGATGGTAGCGGAAAAACCTTCGAAAGAAGGCGCTCCGCCTATGCCAGGTATGGGCGGTATGGGCGGTATGGGTGGTATGGGCGGCATGATGTAGCCTTGTTACCTGAAATATTGATTTACACTAAGAGCCCCTAATTATTGGGGGCTTTTTTTGTGCGCTAAACAGCCTCTGTGAACTATTATGTTTCCTTAAAGATCTTTGTGGCACCTTTTACACAAAACATCTTTTGACGGCGCAAATAGATTCTCGCTAAATGAAGCGTGCGGATCGTGACAACCGGTGCAGATGAAGCTCTCCCAGTCCTTTTTGAAGCGTGGGGCGATCTTGATCTTTTTACCATCGCTTTTCCCAGTGATAGAATGATGAGACGGGCTTAGCTCGTGGCACTTCGCGCAAAGACTGTTTTCGCGGGCAAGCAGTGGCACGCCCTTTTCCTGCGTATCGTGACAGTCCGCACAGCCGGTTAGCAGCGGTTTGTGATAGAACGCTTTTGCAAAACCGTCTGGCACAGTCATCGCACCATTATCGTAAAATATTTTGATATGTATATTACCCGCTATGATCTCGTTTTCACCCTCATAAAGCTCCAGCTCATGGTTGAAGACCCTGTCATCAAAGAAAACCGTTTCACTTGACTCCTCATCGCCAAACTGCGTCCTGCCCTTTACGGTTATCTTTATCTCGTCCTTGTCTGCGGTGTCCTCTGAGCCGGTTACCACCACAGCGCTTTTTTCGGTTACAGAGTTATCAATCGGGCGTATTATGGAGAGCTTGGCGGATACCGGAGCGCTGAAAAGGAACACATTCAAGAAGATCATGGTTATTATCTGTTTGCTTAGGTTCAGTACTCTTTCTTGCATACTGATATATATCGTATATAATATATTTTGTAAAGCCGATTTTTTCAGTCCTGTAAGCAGTACAAGAAAAGTGCGAAAGGTTTCCCGATCGCACTTTTTATACCACTTTATAGATTACAAAACGATACTACTTCGTGTACATGTGACACTGCTCGCAAAACTGGGTATAATCAACATCAAGGTTGCCGCGCGGATGATTTATGTGACCGCCCCCTAAAGTCAGCACGGGCTCTCCCCTGTCATTCTCAAATAATGCGTCAGGGTTGGCTACATTGGCGGGAGGGGCATCTAAAATGTAAGTCGCGCTGTTTGTCGAGGCGTCATGCACCTGGTGACAACTGTCGCAACTCATCTCACCAGGAGTACCCTTTGCGTTGTTTGCCGGCGGGTATGTCGTATAACCACCAAGCGCCGTCGGTGCATTTATGTCAAGGTAAGCCGAGTTTGTATCTATCTGATTACCCGTTCTTGAAACAAAGTTAGCGGTCAGCGGGTGAGTGTTCGCAGGTCCGTCGTGAGTATGACACCCTTCGCAGAAATAGGAATATGGATCGTTTGCGGTAACAGTTTCACCTTCGGCATAAGCGAAGAGCAGCAGCTTGGAGCCATTTATATTTTTGTCAGGTTCTAACTCATGGCACGATTCACAGACAAGGTGCTGTCCTTCGGTCGCGGCGGTCGTGTTATCTGACAAGAGCGCATCCCACCGGGACCAGCCGCCGCCCGGCCACGCGGTAGTAGTCGGGTTGAATGTGCCTTCCGCACCGGTCGTGGAACCTGTTGTCCAATCTATGTTGGCTGCGGTGACATCTCCTAAGAAATGAGTACCAAGGCCGTCTTTCTGGAATTCCGTCTCGCTTGCCCATTCATCAGTAGCGTTATGTGTCGGGGTAAGGATATTCGGGTCTATGTTCGCACCGGTTCGTAACCTGTAATGACATTGTTCGCATGTCCTGCTTGCGTTAGCGGCAAGCCTGTCTGTAGCCATTACATCAGAACGGCCGTTATCCGCCGGCTCCCAGTCAGGATCAAGGCCGACGCCGTTTGCGGTCAACCAGTTATGAGCGGCTGTCGCGTTATGGCAATCCGCGCATTCAAGCATATCGTCACTATCACCGATCCTACCATCATCAGCGCCTGTACCGGGAATGTCGACTCCCGCAAGGTTAGGCATATTCCTGGCGGGGTTACCGCCAGAGATGGGATGATGCTCGGCCAAAGCGGAAGTGTGGCATCTTGCGCATATATCTATATGGTTGTTCCTTAATAGAAATTCGCCGGCGCCCGCGATAACATCAATATCCACTCTTGATTTTTGAAGAGCTCTTGCCGGATGTGGTATATGGCATGACTCACAGATCGGCGCGTTACCAACGGAAGCCGCGAGATAACTGCTTTTAGGCCAATCCGCAGGGAAAGCGTCAACTGCGTCATTGACAATAGTAGCGTCATCTATCGGGTGGGAATAAGGTGTCGCACCCGGGTTTGGCCAATGCGTACCAGCATATGCGGTCGTATCGTTTTGAGTGAAGTTACCGGCGGTTGACCACGCTGCCGGATTCGCCCAGGCAGCCGCCGCGTCTGAGTTGTGGTGGCACGACTCACAAAGGAAGTTTGCCGCGTAGTTATCCCCGTTATAAGCCTGCGGGTTGATAGCCATAGTACCCGGAGACTGAGTTACCGCAAGCAGGTTACCGGCAGGAAGTTGAATCGGGGTTGAAGGGTCGGTATCATCCTGAACGCCGTGAACCGCGTGGCATGATACACATACGACGCCTTCTCCGGCGGCATTCCCGACACCTGGCAATACAGCGGCATTCGAAGCGCTATGCCTGCCCAAATTCCAGAGGCCGGTGTTATCGCCATAGGTTACACCGCCATCAGTAGTCCCGGCCGCACCATCCGCTCCATTATCATCAAACTCTCTAAAGAATTCGAAGTTAAAAGTTATTATAGGTGAGTCATTGCCATCAATATCGCCAGAGATATTGGTGCCGACTGGGTGTGAGCCTAAGTTGTTTAGCCCAAAGCCAGCCCATGTACCCAATGTAACACTATTGCCATAAGTCCATGTAGCGCCATCAGAGGTATATCTCGTATTGTGGCAGTTGATACATAAGTCCCTGATATTCCTCCTTAAAAACGGTCTGTTAGTTGAGTTGTCATGTACATTATGACAAGTCGTGCACTGGATCATGTTCGTAACCGCGGCTTTTGTGTCCTCGTTGTCACCGGCAGGCGCATAAGGCAATGTTAAGGCAGCGGCGTCAACTTCATCGGCACCGGCGCTGCCGACACCATCGGTGACATACCCAGAGACGTTAAGCCCATGCGCTCCGTTAGTAGATGGGAACACGTTCTGCCCGGCATAGCCTGCCTGCGGGACAGAGCCGGTTGTTGAGTTACCATAAACACCACCGGTGCTATGGCACGCAAAACACAACCTGCCGACAATACCATCGACGTTTATAGCGCCGCCGCCCATAGGCTGCGCCCACAGTCGCTCAGAGCCCGGCGATTTGTGCGGGATATGGCATACCGAACAGGTGCCCTGCGCAGGTTCAAGCTGAGTAATATCGTGAGGCGTCCCCACAACGCTTGCGGCGAATACCGCATTTGTTACTACTAATATCATTAATAAAAGCAACGACAAAATACAACACATCTTCTTCATCTGATTTCCCCCCTAAAGATATTTTCATTTCATTTTTATATAAAGAGCTCCAAATCATTTTTTAAGAAAGGCTCTATATAAAAGCTATGTAATATAGCGATATTTTTTAGTCAAAAGACACAAATAATCTTACATACTATAATCCATTGGATTTAGCGGCGATTAACTTTTGGCGAAAAATACTTAAAAAAACATAGTTTATGTAATCAACAAATAAATACTGAAATTAATTAGAATAGTTCAGTTGGGAATGAATAAGTTTATGCAATTTTCATGCCTTGCTTGAAGATGTTACAACGACCGGTCATACGCTTTGATTATATCCTGAACCAATTTATGCCTGACAACATCCCTTGAAGAAAAGTATTTGAATTTAATGCCATCAATACCTTTTAAAATCTTTTGTACTTCGACCAGCCCGGACCCCCTTCCGGCCGGCAGGTCTATTTGAGTCACATCACCAGTTATTACGGCTTTTGAATCATACCCAAGCCTTGTCAAGAACATCTTCATCTGCTCAGAGGTGGTGTTTTGAGCTTCATCTAAAATGACAAAGGAATCGTTCAGAGTCCTCCCCCTCATAAACGCCAAAGGCGCAACCTCGATGATGCCTTTTTCCACCATCATAGCCGCGCTGTCAAAATCCATCATATCGTGCAGGGCGTCATAAAGCGGTCTTAAATAAGGGTTTATCTTTTCATACAAATTGCCGGGTAAAAAGCCAAGCTTCTCACCAGCCTCGACAGCCGGCCTGGCAAGTATTATTCTGCTTATCTTCTTTTTCATCAACCATGCGACAGCCATAGCCATCGCGAGATAAGTCTTCCCCGTACCCGCCGGCCCGATACCAAATACGATATCAAACTTTCTGATCGTATCTATATACTCTTTTTGCGCAAGACTTTTTGGTGTGATGTACCTTTTGTTCGCGGTTATATATACCGTATCTAAAAAGATATCCCTTAATGTCGCGCTGCTGTTTTCTGATAATATCCTTACAGCATACTCTAAATCATTTCTGTATACAGGGAAGCCTTTTTTAATAAGATAATAAAGTTCCTCTAAGAGCCTTTTCGCTATTTGCACGTTCAGTTCATCACCGTCTATCACTGCCGAATGCTCTTTTGAGCTTAGCTTGACATCAAGGAGTTTCTCAATGCTTCTTAAGTTTTTATCCTTGGGTCCGAACAGCATATTTAAAGCTGTCGTATCCTCAAATGAGATTATATTAGTTTTTTTGTCCATATCGCTCAATGATGAAATAATCGCCTAATATGAAATCCGCGTTTACTTTGGCGCGCCTCCTTGCTCCATGTGGCAGTGAGTGCAAAAATTCGTATAATCTCTTGGGGTCGGTTGTATCGCCAATGGGTCAGTATTTTCACCATCAACTTCCTTCATGAGAAAAGACCCGCCGGCAACTTTTGAGTTATGTACACTATGGCATGACTCGCAATTAAGATTAAAGTTCTTTGTATAAGTAACGGGAGGAACCACTACTTTCCTGTTTATCAGGCTACCATCTGGCATTTTACCATCAATATTCATCATACGGTGGCTTACGATTACAGCGCCTTCATTTCCGGGGTCTTCACCATGGCAACCGACGCATAAGTAATAACCGGCAGGCACAGCGCCTTCTGGGTCAGCGTTCTCTTTTCTATATCCAGGATTCTGTACAATCCATTCAAGGTTCTCATCAGAACGGGCGATTAAGAGTTTTTCATTGTTTGCCAGGTACTCATATTTAGTATTGTTAAGGTTATTTTTATTGATAACATGACACGATTCACACACCACTTCTTTTTCATTAGCGCCGCCATATTTTGAAACAAGCCCTGTTTCTAACCATTCATCTCTTTTCATGCTAACCTTGTCTGATGGCTTGTTGTATGTTTCTGGTGAACTTGAGTCACCCATGAAATGCGTAGCCGTCATCACCAGGTTTGTACTGAAGGTAGGGTTCTGTTTGTAATGGCACAAGAAGCACAACTGGTTCGCGGTGTGGGATACGACCAACAAGGGGACGGCCGCTTTTGTAATGCCCATGCCCGCGTTATGCGCCCGATGACAGCTTGAACAATATATCTTGTTCTGAACATTCTTACCGTAAGTCTTACCGTATCCATTGGATTTATTGCTGGCTTCAAACTTCAGCTTCGGGTTCCCGTTTTCCCAGAGGCCAAGAGTCTCATAAGTCCAGCTCATACCCGTTGTCTTAAAAGTCAGGTTTTTCGGGTTAGAGTCCTTCCCCGAAGAATGATGACCTACAAGTTCTTTATCATGGCACTCCTCACAAAAAGTATCGCCTTTGGGCGTCCGTAATATCGGCGAGTTTGGCAGTCCATTATGAATATCATGACATGTGCTGCAAAGAATGTTTTTTTCATCCCCTGTGCCGAATGGCCAGCCCTCTGGCTCGGTTATCTTGACAATACGTCCTTCACCGTTCGAGATGTCATCATCGGCAGGGTGATATGTTCTTGGCTCTTTTGTACCGCCTGGATTCGGGAAAGTTGTCTTAGCATTGCCTTTATCTCCCCTTTCCCCCTGGTGGCACCCTTCACAGAATTCATCAGAGACACCTCTTACAGGGTTGACGGTCATAAGCTTTTCGTTCGGGCCGTCAAATTCATCCCCGTGTACAGAATGGCATGTGTAGCATTCGATATTGCCATATTTGCCGGCAGATAAATGACCGCCTAAGTCCCAGTGTACACCTTCGGCAAACTTCCCGCCTTCTATAGGGTAGGGTTCTGGGAAGGCCGTCTGGTAGATTTCATTTAGATTGATCGGTGACGGTCCGCCCGTAGAGTCAGACGGGTCGGTCGCGACAGGGTGGTTACTCTCTGCGTTTTCATCACCGTAACCAGAGTTTCTCCTTGACTGGTGGCACATACCGCAAAGTTCGCTTATTGGTACGGCCAAAAACGGCCGATTATCCGTATTGTGCGGATTGTGGCACGTTGTACATTCAAGAGTCTTACCATCAGTATGCTTTAAAGGTACATTGCTGATAGAATCACCCGACGGGAGATTGGTAATAAACAATCCGTGCGATTTCGGGGAGAATGCCGTGCGTGACGCATCGACATTAATGTCAACAATAGTCACGCCATCGTGGCAGGAGAAGCAAAAGGGCGCGATTTTCCCAAACCCTTTTAAGGATTTCGGTGTCTTTCCCCAGATCTTGTGCCCTTTATCTTTAAAGACAAAATGACAGTATGAGCAGTTGCTTCTTTCGGTCACCTCATCCCGCGCAAAAAATTCCTGTGCAGTCATATCATGTGCGGACGACTCGATCTCGGCAAATGATACCCCTTGTGTTAATATCAGCAACAACCATACAAAGAATGTGTAATAAAATGCTCTCATATTTAATAACTTTTTAACAGGCTCGCCTGTTTTTTAACGGGTTAATTCCCCTTGGCTTGCTACGGGGTAGTTTATTTATTTATTTATTTATTTTTTTTGTTTGGTCAGTCAATTGCCTTATTTGAATCCGGTTAATAAGTTTTTCAACAACGTATATTTTATTTTTCTTATCTATAAATATCCCATTAGGCGTTACAATGTCAAGCTGCCCGAATTTTTTACCGCCTAAGATGTATTTAAACTCCCCCTCAGGAGAAAACACCTGTATACTATTTGTATAAGAGTCCGCTACAAAAATATCGCCTTTGGGGTCACTGGCAATCCCTTTGGGTCGCACAAAAGTGCCTAACACGTTCCCAACTCTCCCAAAAACCATCTTCGGCTCTGCGTTCTGGTCATATACCGTTATCCGTTGATTCATCGTGTCAGAAAGAAGGATATCTTGTTTTTTATCGACATAAATAAATGTTGGCAGGTGTACCTGCTCTGGCTTCTGACCTTTATTGAAAAGGACTTCTAATAATTCACCGGTTCTGTTTAGTTTGTAAACATGGTTATTAAAATTGTCAACGATGTAAATGACATTATTAACAATATCGACAGCTACATCTACCAGCCCAAATTTTTTAAAGTTATACTCAGGCCTTTTCTGGAGCGCTGTTTTTAAGGCAACCTTTAATATTATGACGCCTTTTTGGTTAAATACTTTTAATTCCCCCTTATAAGCGTCCACCGCATAAATAAACCCTTTGCGATCAACATCTATACCTAAAAGGTTCTCAAATTTATCTGATGTACCATCATCTTTTTTAACTCTGCCGATAGACCTTTCATACACGCCTTTATATGTGAATATATGTATTAGACCAGAACCGGTATCCGCTACATATATCTTGCCGACGGTGTCTACCTTAATGTCTGTGGGGCTGATAAACTCTTGATTATCCGGTAGTTTTAAGTACTTGACAAGGACGGTTTTCCTTACAATGAAATCAGGGATATTCTCTGGCAGCTGTGCCGTCCCCACGCTGATTTTAACTGACATCTCTTCAGAACAAGCTATCTCTTGCAGATTTACGTCTAAGGAGCATACTTTATAACTTATCGTCTGCCCTTCGACAACATCTTTATCAATGAAGTTTGGTTCGGTGACGCTCTTAAAGAGTTTATAATCTTTATCTTCCCCTTTAACCTTTTTATAAAGATTAAAACCTCTTCGCTGGACGTCACAATTATCCTCCCACCGAAGAAGCACCCTTTTCGCCGTGGCAAAGGACTCAGACCAGATTGGTGGGCTGGAGCAGTCTTTCGGCTCTCCAATTGATTCGACGATAACATATCTTTCATCAGAAAAGCTACTTGAGTTGTTCTTTGAATCAAATGCCTGAAGCTTGTAAAGATAAATGCCTTCAGTTACACCTTTGTCCATGAAGTAACCCAATTCGCCTTGCGAAAGTACTTCATAGGAATCATCACCTTCCCTCATGCGAAATACAGCTGTCCTTATCGCTTTTGGGGGCATTTGCCACGTCAATAACACCCCTTGTTGAGGCGTCCAGAGAGAAACTAACCATTTTGGCGGGTCCAACGTATCGCCGGAATTGGAAGCAGTTGTAGTGGAAGTTGCATAAAGGATAATGATTAAAAGAGCATAAAAATATTTTCTCATCTAAAAAGTTCTCTCTTGTTTTCACGTTAAAGAGCTACTTTTACTAATCGGCTTTAGTTGATTCAACCCCGGAATCCACGGCGCCCGAACCAAAAAAGTCATCTTCACTAATTATGTTTTCATTTATAACAATATCCGCGCCTTCTCTAAGTTTAATCATCTTGTTAAATATAATCCTCTTCAACCGCTCCTGCCTTATCTCATCATCTACTATAGGTATTAATTCGTCATATTCGTCATACAATATATCGATTCTTTTAATTATACCATATATTGACTTAGAAATATTAAGAACGTCGCTTATTTCTCCATCCTTCAATAATACAATAGCATCCTTCACGGCAGGAGAAGCTTTCTGGGTATAGTCTTGAATGCCGCCCGTCGCTTTTGTCAGCTCGTCTTCAGACTCTGCAACTGCTATTTTATAGAAATCCTCACCATTATCCAACCGCTCCTTTATCTTTCGGATCTCTTCTTCGTCACGTTTTATTATCAACCCAAATTTTCTTAATACAAATCTATGCGTGTAATACTTCTTATTATAGTCCAACATCTCAAGCAGCTCTTTATCTGTGACAGTTATATCCTGGTATTCCTTCTTCTGATACGCGTCTTCTAATAATACATATTTTTCCTCTTCGTTAGGCTCTGGCACATTCTTGCCATAACCCAGCAAATGCGCCTCCTTTAATACAACGGCTCTTCTGACAAGATCATCTAAAGCGCTGTCAAGCGAATCCTGACTTATCCTTTCACCAGGGTTGATTTGATCATAATATGATGAAGACGCTTTATTAAGGACATCAGCTATAGAGATATCATAGTCATCTACTCGCGCTACTACGTCGTCAAGGGCAAATCCTTTTGCTAACGCGCCTTTTTGTACCAATTCCTTATTTACTTTGATCTGATGCTTCCCCTTATAATCGTCTGGCATCTTGTTGACCGCCTGCGATACTAATTCCCGCTTCTTTTGGTCATCTTCCTCATCAATCTTATCGTATATCTCAGCTTTAATATAATTATTGATTATAATTTTCTCTTTAAATTGCTTCCTCTTAAGATTATACTCTTCCCCCTTGTCAAATTTTATTGACAACAGATGATCAATAAGAAGATAATTATCGAAAATACCTTTTAAATAAATTCTGTCCGGTACTTCTTTAGATTTGCGGCCATGCTGACCATACGTATGCTCACTCTGCTCACCTTTTGACTTCTTCAAGGCCTCTAAGGATATTTCATGCTCATTTATATACGCGACAATATCCCCGTCTAATTTTTTAAATACGATCTTAGCGACCGAACTGTTTGCAGTAAATAATATCGCAATAATTAAAAATATAAATATTCCTTTGTACATCTTAACCTCTCTTTACTATTGTAGTCCAGAATGCCCGCTTGGTGGTGGCGCGGCCATATTTTGCTTTTGGAGATCTTTAATCTCTTCTACCAATTTACTTACATTCTCCTTAATCATCACTATCTCATCATCGCCTTGTATCTGCTTAAAATACTCTAACCTTGCATTCTCAACCTTCCTTTCTAATGCCCTTTTTCTTGTCCAGTCCTTGAATATATCATACGGTATGTTCTCCGCCTCTGTTTTCTCTTTAACCCGAACAATTACAAACCCATCCTTAGTCTCTATCGGTTCTGATATACCGCCTTCCATTAAGCTGAACATGACGCTAATCACACTTTCTGGTACCCGCTTGCTGTCACTCTTTATCGTACCTATCTCTCCCTTGAACTTCCTCGTGTTTTCATCTATCGACAATTCTGCGGCAAGGTCACTGAAGCTTTCACCTTCATTATACCTCTTTAGCGCTAATAATGCGTCCTCCTCAGACGGCAGGATCATTACCTGCGCCTTGACAGTAGCTTTCTTCGTATATAAATCAGGGTTATCATCATAAAACTGTCTCATCTCATCCTCGGTAACATCTATCCCATTAAACTTGTAATCGAAGTAAGCAAGAGCGATATTCCCTTTTATCGCAGGGTTCTGTGTCCAATCCTTATCAGATCACACAAAAACATCACCAGAAAAGTGGTCGTCCATTACCATCACTCTTAATATCTTCCCAATTCGATTTTTATATAATAAATAATTTAATAGAATGTTATTTTTTAAAAAAGTCTCTCGATTCGATATTTCAGTTTGGATCAAATCCAGATCATAATAAGTCAAGGAGATGTCATCAAATTTAGCGATTACTATATCATCTACCACCTCATCAGCCATATCCGCTTTTATTGCGTCAAATAACTCAGATTCTAATATTTT
Source organism: Deltaproteobacteria bacterium (assembly GCA_024275075.1). Taxonomy (GTDB): domain Bacteria; phylum Desulfobacterota; class JAJRXV01; order JAJRXV01; family JAJRXV01; genus JAJRZU01. The sequence goes on from JAJRZU010000012.1 coordinate 18,196, forward strand.
AACCCGGTCCTTATATTTTTGAGTTATTTCATCCATAGCCTTAGCCGCTCTAAGATTAGCTATAGATGCAATTGATTTCTGCCTTAGCATCTCTTTCGCCGCATCATCAAGTATCTCTTTTTGCTGGATTTTGTAAACCATGTAACCCAATGAAGTCTTTACAACTCCATCATATACGTCTCCTTCACTCAAAGTAAACGCGATATCCTCATCCTTTTGTTCCATAAAATAATCTGTACCGGGTAAAAATAAATCCGTTAAGCCATCCCGTGAAAAAGATGAGGGGCCAATTGAGTATTTTCTTACTAATTCAATGAAATCTTCACCGGCTTTAGCCTTCTTTAAAACTTCCTGTGCTTCGCTGAGTGTCGGGACGATTATCTGTCTTAGCATAATTTTCTCATACTTTCTTGGTAGCCCTGCCGCAATCTCCTCATCAGTTATCGAAGCTAATATATCTTCTCTCATCTTCTGCTCGATTTTTTGCTGCTTCGCCACACCAGATTGAAATTTCCTGACTAATTGCGCTCTATCGCTTTCTAAAAAACCGTTCTTCTTGGCATCCTCAAATACATAGAACATATTCACCTTTTCACCAAGAATCTTATCAGTTAACTCCTCTATGCTCGCCGGCGCCTCCTGCCCGTGTGTCGCTTTAACACCGGCAATGATATTCGCCTTCACATCGTCCACATAGATTTTTATTGTCTCTGACTTCACTAACAACATGTCGTCAGAGGTCTTAGCCCCCCCCTTTTTTTCTGCCTGCTGCCCGGTCTCTTTCGAACAACCGGTCAGGCAGCAATAAAAGACAATCATGGCAAAAATAACATATTTTGATTTCACTCGATTCTCCTTAAGATTCACCTTAATAATAGATTACAGTATTTTATAATATTTGATTAAATTAAGCAAATACATTTTTCCGCTTAATTAAATAAAAGGTCATATAAGTGAGTTTTTATAGCACGTGAAAAAATAGGGGAAGCGGCTCATTGCGTGCTGCTTCCCCTAAAAGAAAAAACGTCCTCAACCTTACTTTAAAGCATCTTTAACAGCCTGAATAATAGTATCAGGATCTGTTGATGGAGAGTAGCCGCCCTTCATGAAAAGAACTTTGCCTTCCTTGCTTGCGATTACCAAGCTTGGTGTGTAAGTAAAACCAAATTTCTGAGGAATTGTAAACTCAGGATCTAATAAATATCTTACATTAAAGCCAAAAGTCTTATCATAAGCAGGAACTGATTTGTCTCCATTAATATCAACAGCTACAGCATAAGCTGTGAAATCATCACCGAACTTGTTAGCCAGGTCGCTAAGGAGATTCATTTCAGCCTTACATGCAGAGCATGATGTCGTCATAAAAGAGATAGCGATAACTTTGCTCTTGCCTTTGATATCATTGTTAAATGATACTTGAGCTGATGAAACGCCGTCAGGAAGACTAAAGTCTGGGATCTGATCACCTTCCTTTAACAATTTAGGAGCTTTAGCGTCAGCAGCAATAGATACTGTTGCAAAAGCGAACACCATTGCCAATACCATCAATATTGTAAGTTTAGAAGCTCTTTTCATTTTTCCTCCTAATAAATTTAATTGTTAAAGTGCGCGGGAACATCATGTCCCCACGCACTTTAAAGGTTAATAATATAAAATAATCAGTTAAAAGAAACTAATTATTTTGTGTACATATGGCACTGCTCGCAGAATTGTGTATAATCTGCATCTGCATTACCTCGTGGGTGACTAACGTGTCCACCACCTAAAGTAAGTACAGGCTCGCCACGTGTGGTTTCAAATAATGTATCAGGGTTGCCAACGTTAGCTTCTGGTGCGTCCAGAATATAAGTCGCACTGTTTGTAGCAGAGTCATGAACCTGATGACAGCTGTCACAGCTCATCTCACCTGGTGTAGCCTTGGCGTTGTTAGCCGGTGGATATGTTGAATATCCACCAACTGCTGTCGGTGCGGCTGCATCGAGGTATGGAGATAACGTATCTAATGCGTTACCTGTCCTTGAAACTATATCACCTGTCAATGGGTGAGTGTTTGCAGGACCGTTAGATGTATGGCAACCTTCGCAGAAGAAGTTAGTTGCCTGATTAGCTGTTGCTGTAGTGCCTTCAGCAAACGCCATTAATAAGAGCTTAGAACCAGCTGCGTTCTTGTCAGGCTCTAACTCATGACATGACTCACATACGAGATGCTGACCTTCTGTAGCGGCTGTTGTGTTATCTGAGCCTAATGCATCCCATCTTGACCAACCACCTGCAGGCCATGCTGTGGTAGTAGCGTTAAATGTACCTTCAGCGCCGTTTGTAGAACCTGTAGTCCAGTCAATATTAGCGGCTGTAACATCACCTAAGAAGTGAGTACCAACGCCAGTTTTCTGGAATTCGTTCTCAGTGCCCCACTCATCTGCTGCAGCGTGTGTAGGTGTCAATACTGTAGTATCAATAGCGCCTGTTCTTAATCTGTAGTGACACTCTTCACAAGTCCTACTTGCGTTAGCAACGAGTCTGTCGTTAGCCATTACATCGGCAGGATCACGACCGTTGTCTGCTGGCTGCCAGTCAGGATCAAGACCAACACCGCCGGCTGTATTCCAGTTATGAGCGCCTGAACCGTTATGGCAGTCAGCACATTCAAGAACCGTGTTACCATCACCGATTACGCCGTCATCAGCTCCTGAGCCAGGAACCGCGCCTATGTTAGGCATATCATTAGCGGGTACAGTACCCGTAATCGGGTGGTGATTTGCGAATGAAGAGCCGTGGCAATTAGCACAGATACCCACCTGAGAATCTCTCAAGAGGAACTGACCTGCGTTAGCAACGTTATTTACGTCAGCCCTTGACTTAAGAAGAGCTCTTGCCGGGTGCGGCACGTGGCATGACTCACAGATAACAGCCTGGTTTCCACCAAGACCTGCAACTGAACTTACCGGCCATATTGCAGGAATACCGTCGCAAGCGTCGTTGTTTATTGCAGCATCGTCAATTGGATGCGTAAACGGGGTACCGCCCGGGTTCGGGAAGTCAGTACCAGCATAATCAACGTTATCGTTAGGTGTAAAGTTACCAGCAGTAGCCCATGCAGCAGCGTTAGCCCATGCACCAGCAGCGTCAGAGTTATGGTGACACTTCTCGCAAAGTGTGTTAGCGGCATCGCCATCACCATTATAAGCCTGCGGGTCAATAGCTATGTTACCTGGAGACTGAATAGTTCCAAGTAAGTTACCTGAAGGCAGTTGAATTGGTGTTGAAGGATCGGTATCGTCCTGAACGCCGTGAATAGCGTGGCATGATACACAGACAACGCCTTCACCAGCTGCATTACCAACGCCAGGAACAACAGCGGTAGTAGTAGCTGAGTGACGGCCTAAGTTCCATACGCCGGTACCATCGGTATATGTGAAACCACCGTCAATCGTTCCATCTGGATCATCAAAAGGCTGGAACCATTCGAAGTTGAAAGTGATGATCGGAGAACCGCCACCGGAAACGTCGCCGGTTACGTTAGTACCAACAGGGTGAGAACCCAGGTTAGTCCTGCCAGCGCCAGACCATGTGGTCAATGCAACAGCATCACCATAAGTCCATGTAGCGCCATCAGATGTAAATCTTGTATTATGGCAGTTGATACACAGGTCTCTGATATTCCTTCTTAAGAAAGGCCTGTTACTAGTATTATCATGGACATTATGACAAGATGTACACTGGATCATGTTAGTAACACCAGCTTTTGAATCTTCATTGTCGCCTGCTGCGGTATAAGGTAATGTCAATGCAGCGCCGTCAACTTCGTCAACACCGGCAGCGCCTACACCATCAGTAACATAACCGCTGATATTAAGACCATGCGCGCTATTAACTGAAGGGAATACAAACTGACCAGCAAGACCAGCCAATGGAACAGAGCCAGTTGATTGGTTACCATAAACACCACCAACATTATGGCAGGCAAAACACAAACGGCCTACGACGCCGTCGATGTTAACAGCGCCACCACCCATTGGTGAAGCCCACAATCGCTCAGTACCTGGCGATTTGTGCGGGATATGGCATACGGAACAAGTACCTTGAGCAGGTGCCTGCTGTGTAATGTCGTGAGGAGTACCCACAACGCTTGCGGCAAATGCAACGCCTACCGCTAACATGGTTGCTAAAACAACCATCAATAAAATTAAACCAGCTTTTCTCATTAATTCATCCTCCTAAATTTTAGTGTTGTCATCGAGCGTGATTTTTTACGTTCACGCAAAGACATTTTGTAAAACTCCCAAGATTTTTGCCCAAACTCCATATTCGGGCAATTTGACACCTCAATATACACCCCCTTTCCAAATTTACTTAGACTTCTTAAAATAGTGCAATATAGTTATTGCAACAAGCGCGCCAGACCCGTTACAGCAAGGCGCCCTACTTACTTCAGGAACTCCTCTGGGATTTTCCCCTCTGGCTTATCTTTAAGGATATCCCATATATCTTCGCTTGTGAAGGATCTTACGGCAAAGCATCTTTTACCGTGAACATACACCCATACACGCCCCTGCTTATCCATGTTAATCGCCCCGGGGAACTCCAAGCCTGCGACATACGGCCTCTGGTCATTACTTCTTGGGTCTGGGATCGCTTTCTCGCCACCCAAATGATACATATAAGAGCCGTCTTCTTTGCTGAAGAACTGGACGGAGTTCATGGCGCTGTCAGTGACCATAATGTTACCGTCGTTGTCAAAGCCGATGCCTGAGATACCGACAAACGCGCCGACAAAGGTTTTTGACCTGCCAAGATCATATAAATGCTCCCCAGTCTCAACGTCATAGACATTTACAAGCCTCATAAAAGTTCTTCGTATGTACATTTTACCGTCAGAGCTGATCGTTAATCCCGCGGCGGCGCCGAAAGTGGGTAATTCACCGGTTTCCTTGTTCTTATAATACCCGATAAAAGAACCATCACTCTTATTATACATCTGGATCAGGCTCGAGACAGAATCGTTCATGTAAAGTTTATCTTTCCATACAGCCATCCCTCTTGGTATCGCGATATTCGGCGGCGTCTTGCCTTCATACTTCTTGATTTTACTTGTAACGGACTCTTCTGTTACAACATGAGGCTTAACAGCATATATCAAGCCGCCTGAAGAATCGTAAGCCAAAATAATATGCTTCATACTGTCAGCGACATAAAGCGTGCCATCACTATCCACAACCAAATTAGAAGGGACTTTATACTGGTTGGGCTTTGGTCCGGCCTCACCGATCACACTCTCTTGGTCCCCGTATTTGTCAAGCACCGCGATCCTGTGCTGAAGTGCGTCCGTGTATATAAGGCGTGATCCGTCATTAGTGAATTTAGCGTCACCGACGCTCTTTATGTCAGAGCCGCTGCCCATAGGCTTCGCCAGAAGGTCAAGTTTCGATCTTCTGATCCTTAACACAACGTTCTTAACGCCTTTTGCCGCTTTAGCTTTTTCTGGTATTTTCGCTTCGTATATTTCAGCGTCAGAGCTTGTCCCGCCAAACTGGTCTTTTGAGATAACTTTATAAAAGAATGATTTCCCTTCATTGCCCTCTTGCTTAACGTCAGCATCAACGTACTTATCATCAGTAACAGAAGCTATCAGCTTATACGGGCCATCTTTTGTCTCCGCTCTATGAACATCATAAATAACAGCGCCTGGCGCTTTTGTCCACCTAAGGTTCATTATCCCGCCTAACACCTGGTGGCTAACGTCCTTGGGCTGCACTAATTTTATGATCGAAAGGACACCTTCCTTTGAAACTGGCCCTTCCGCGCCATCCGCGCCGACACCGGTCAGAGTATACTTATAAGTGCCCGGGTCTTGCGGCGCCGGAGTTGTAAACGGAGGGGCAGGAGCCTCACCGATAGGCTTTCCATTCAAGTATATTTTGTATTTCACCGCGTTAGGCACCGGCACCCACATGATCATTACATTATCACCAGCTAACATCGGGAAATTTGGGATAAAACTTGGGGACGTTGTTACACTGCCTGCGAACGAGGCGGTTGAAAAAGAAAAGAGCATTGCTAATATTACAACAGCAAATAAAACATAACTGAATTTTTTACCTTTCATATTTTCTCCTTTTTAAACTATTTAATATGCTTTTTAAACTTCTAATTGCGGGAAAACGCTTTGTGCCCTGACTCACCACCTCTCGCTAATTCTTTATCTTTATCAGACAGTTTTTGCAAGAGGCAAGTTTAGCAAATTCTTAGCGACAATGTCAATTAAAATTTTAAAAAGTACATTAACCCCCAACAACAAAGCTAATCATAATAGCAATTAGTATGCCACCTTGTAATGTCACTAATTTTAATGATTTTTTTGATTACAACTTTTAAACAGTGTTTATTTTACCACAAATAAAGTGTTAAAAGACACTGCTTCTTGACGCAGACACGCAACTATAAGCGGGAAATGCTATTTTAACTCTAAAACTATTATTTGCGAAGTATAATGAGCCTGCTTTACTGCGCCATTATATATCGCTATAGCAAACTTGTACTTGTTTGGAGGCAAAAAGATAATATCATCTGAGCGATTGGTGCTAAGTTTGCGTGAAAATTCCACTGACCACTCACGCTTTAAATAAATGCCGCCGGCTTTTACGTCAGCACTGCTCTTCGTCGGCTTACTTGGCAGATAAGAGGGGACCTTCGCGCCCTTAAATTTGATCGGCAGCTGGATCTTCCACGGAAGCTTACCGGCATCCGGCTTCTTCCTTATCCAGACGATCTTGCCGTTTTGTGACGGGTAAGCATTCGCATGGGACAGCGGTGAACTGCTGATCCTCATCTTACCGTCATAAGCATACCTTGACCCCTTTAACCTTGCCGCCCGCCAATGCCAGTAGTCCGCCGTCACTTCTTCCCCGCTCCTCATGCATGAATCATCAATATCGTTCATGTAAAATAACAATGCTATTGAATCCTCTAAATCCTTACCAACACGATACTCTTTCTTCTTGCTGTCCCAGAGTAATGTCTCATGGGTATCATTCTTGACGCTATCTTGCCACTGAACTAAAAAGAATATCCTGCCATTTGTATATGCCGCCTTTATACCAGCTTTTAACCTTCCCCCCGCTGCCGTCTCAAGTTCTAAAACAAGCGGCTTTGTTTTCTTCCAGATGGCATCACTCCTCTTACCATCAATCTTTGGGGCTTGCTTCACCGAGATCTTTTGGGCTATTACCGTCAGCGCCTTCTTCTTTGGTGGCTCAGGCTCCTTCTTCAGTGGCTCAGGCTCCTTCTTCGGTGGCTCAGGCTCCTTCTTCGGTGGCTCAGGCTCCTTCTTCGGTGGCTCCTTCTTCACAACCATGGCCTTGGGGACTTTATCTTTATCTTTGAGCACCGGTTCTATCTCGACAGAATAATCCAATACACCCTTACTCTTGACTGCCAACTTAACCACTTTCGGTTCTGGTTCTGGTTCTGGTTCTGGCTCTGGTTCTGGTTCTAATGGTTCGGGTTCTTCTATAGTCACCGGCTCGGGCTCGGGCTCGGGCGGCTTAACAAATTCCACCCTTTTCGGTCTTGCAAGCTTATATGACAGTTTCAACAATAATGTATCATTTTTAAATGTACCGCTTATAGATTTTATTTTCAGGTCATCCTTCTTCATCTTCTTGATTATATTGTCCCTGGAAAAATCATTGGCTATCATGTACAAATCATTTTTATACATGCTTATTGTCGGTGAGAGGACTTCCTTGTCTACCAGGACGAAGATTTTCAGCAGGATATGATCCTTGGATCTCCTTATCTCTATTTTTCTTACCGAAGAGTTGGCGTCTTTGAGCTCTTTCTCGATCTCATCCTGGTAAAAGTTTGTATCATCGGCGGCGATTTTAAAAAGGAGCGGTTTTGGCAGCTTGACGTTCACTTCATCATAATACAGATAAGCTGCGTTTGAAGTTTTGATTAAACAAGATAACAGAATTATAAATAAAAAGAGGTTTATAATAAAAAGACGTTTTTTCATATTTAATGTGTTTCTTCAATCATGTGTCTCATTTTGTCGGCAATGGCCTTTGATTTTTCCGGATCCAAAAAGACATATATGTACTTCTCGATTTTATCGCATGAACTCATAAGTTCAATCTCAGAATTGTCGCAACCCAGAATCAATGTCTCGATTTTTTTTGCTTTGCCACCAAAAATATCGACAACTAATTTTATCATCTCCTGCTTAAGGCTGTTTATGCTCTCCTAATACGAGACTCTCTTTTTGCTTGTGGCGCTTTCAAAAAAGCCCTGGTCATTTTTCTTCTCATCAAATTCCCTTGCGGCATCCATAAGTACATTCATCGGGTCTAAGTTAATAGTCTCACGCTCGGCAACAACTTCAGTATAAAAATGGAACTTACCGTCTTCAAGATGAAACATCTTCATCACAGCGTCTTTACCCTCAGCGCTTAGCATCGTAGCATGAACAATATGGCCGTCTTTAAAATACAGGTTAGCTTTTTGATTCATGAAAGTAATAGTCAGCATACCCGTCTTCTTCCCAAGGCCGACCAGTTGTATAATATCCGGTAGCGGAAAATCTTTTATGTTTCCTTTAAGTTCCACGCACAATTCTCCATCTTCTTTTGGCGGTTTATTCTTTAATATATTTTTGATTTTGTCAAGTCAATTCCATAATTTTATTAATTTGTATAGACTTAATCTCCAGTTGTAGATGATTAATCGCAATGTTTCTAAGGAGGTAGGCGTTGTCGCGATACCTGTATATATATCTGTTATTCTACCGGCAGGGTTAAGGTTTAGTTACAAGATAAAGCCGTATTTTTTTGAGAAATCCTCTTAAAAAAGAGAACCCGCTTTTATTCAGACACCTCACAGAAGTAGGAGCTGACGTCAATGCACCCAAACTTGGTGACATCTGGTAATTCATGCGCTTTTATGTGGTATATATAATAACCGGTATCCGCGACCCTGATATTACTGATCTTCGGGTAGAAGCCTTTATCGTAACCATAATCTCTCGCCTCCTCTGGCTCGCTCAGCCTGGTCAGCCAGATGCTAAGCTCCCGTGACTGCCCCGCGCAATACTGGACAGACGCCTCATAAACCCTCTCGCTACTAAGATACACCGTTACGTCCTTCTCATCACCGGCCTTTATGTTATCGTGAAGACCTATGATGATACACACGCCCTGCCTAAGATAGTCATCTTTTTGCAGCTGCTCTCTCGTTACAATCTCTTTTAGTACATCTGCCTCACTGGTTACCGGTTTTATCTGCCGCGACTTTGAACAACCTGTAGTAAAAAACAATATGCTTATAAAAACTAAGAGTAAAACATGACTTCTTCTTACCATAACCATTTTCTCCTTAACGGGCATGTTGCCCAATGCAATAAAAGGAATTTGTACTGTAAAGAAATCCCACCTTCGCCTCCGAGCATCCAGATGCTGTTAGCGCCCTTTTTTCAATAACTTACAAGCGTTACTTGATCTGAAATAAGAAGATTTTTATATTTGGCTTAACTCCCTTAAAGCATTACTTCGTGCTATCCATATACTATATAAGGATAACATATAATCTTACTTTTATCAAATATATATATGAATTTTTTATCTGGCTCTGTTCGTGTAACCGGTAAAATCATCCGCCCGCGCGGTGTGTCTGCTATTCCTTACCCTCTACCGGCTTGAATCGCTTTTGCAGTTCCATGCAGATATCGTTTATCGATAGGTCGTAATAATTCAAAAGGACAAGTATGTGGAAGATCAGATCCGCCGCCTCATGGACAATATTCCGCTTGTCTTCATTCTTCGCGGCCAAAACAAGCTCGCAGGCCTCTTCGGAGACTTTTCTAAGGATGCCGTCCGGTGCGCTTTTCATAAGCGATGTGACGTATGACCCTTCGGGCATATTCTCCATCCGGGACTTGACGACTTGCTCGATCGCGGACAGTATGTTTATGTTCTGGTTCTCCATCGATCCCTGCTCTTTTTTAACCACAGAGGGCACAGAGGGCTTTCTATCACAGAGAACACAAAGATCTCTGTTTGAAAAGTTTTTTACTCCGCAAACTATGTGCTGTACTCCGTGTTCTTAGTGGTTCATTCATAGCGTTCTTCTCTTTTAATTGGGACGGGACACCCACTCTTCGCGGCGCTCAGGGCCTGACCCTTACACCTCTCTCTTTCAGGTAATCCTTCACCTGACGTATCGTGAACTCTTTGTAATGGAATACGGATGCCGCCAGCGCCGCGTCCGCCCTGCCCTTTTTGAAACCGTCATAAAAGTGCTCTAATGTACCAACCCCGCCAGAAGCGATTATCGGTATCGTAAGCTTATCTGATATCTTTGATGTCAGCTCGCAGTCAAAGCCGATCTTCGTACCGTCCCTGTCCATAGAGGTGAGCAGTATCTCACCGGCGCCCAGCTCCTCCATCTTCTTCGCCCACTTGACCGCGTAGATACCGGTCGGGTTCCTGCCGCCGTGGGTGAATACCTCACATGCGGCGCCTTTCCCTTTCGTATCCTCTTCCTCTAACAACACGTCCGGGTACCCGCCCTTGATATTCTCTTGCGCCATGGCATATATCTCGTCTTTGGTGAGCGGGCTTGTCAACCGGCGGGCATCGACAGCGACGACGATGCACTGCGCACCGAACTTGAAAGACGCTTCCCGCACAAAATCAGGGTCGTAGATCGCGGCGGTGTTTATCGATACCTTATCCGCACCGGCTTTCAGAAGGATGCGGATATCATCGAGGTTTCTGATGCCGCCGCCGACGGTAAGCGGCATGAACACCTGCTCCGCCGTGTGCTTCACGACGTCGATGATGATGTCGCGCTTCTCGTGCGACGCGGTGATGTCAAGGAATGTAAGCTCGTCAGCGCCCTGCTCATCGTACAGCTTCGCCACCTCTACCGGATCGCCGGCATCCTTCAGGCCGACAAAGTTGATTCCCTTTACCACGCGCCCGTCCTTCACGTCAAGGCACGGTATTATTATGACTGCAAGCATTTCTGACCATCCTTTTTTGTAATCGTAAAAGAGGGCTAACTCATCGTTGAGCAGATCCTTATCGCTTCCCGTAAACTTAATGTACCGTCATATAAAGCCTTACCTGTGATGACGCCTTTAATACCCCTTATCTTGCACAGATCCTTTATATCTTTCAGATTCGACACGCCACCAGAAGCGATTACCGGTACGCAGGCGTACATCGCCATCGTTTTGACCGCCTCGAGGTTCGGCCCTGTCAGCATACCGTCACGCTTTATATCGGTATAGATAATATCCGCTATATTATATTTCGACATCTTCTTCGCCAGCTCCAGAGCGTCCATCTTCGTTACTTCCGCCCAGCCCCTGACCGCCACTTTGCCGTTTTTAGCATCGATACCAACTACGATCCTGCCCGGATGTTTCGCCGCCGCCTCCTTGACAAAGTCCGGGTCATCAATCGCCTTCGTGCCCAGTATTATGCGGGAAACACCGGCAGCGACAAGCGAATCGATCGTCTCCATCGTCCTGATACCGCCACCGACCTCGATGGGCATCTTCACACTTCTGACGATATCCTTTATCTGCTTCAGGTTCTTCAGCGTACCGGCGAACGCGCCGTCAAGATCGACAACGTGCAACAGCTCCGCGCCGACACTCTCCCACTTCTTCGCCATCTGACCGGGCTGGTCAGAATAGACCGTCACTTCGTCCATCCTGCCCTGGCGCAGCCGCACACATTTACCGTCCTTCAAATCTATCGCGGGTATTGGTATCATTTATAGCTCCTATAATAAAATTCTACTTTTTAACCACAGTTTTTTATGGTGGGCACCGCCCACCATACGGTCTAATTAATTTAACAACCTTCCACCCAGACCGCCAACGGCGGGCTATATCAGGTGAAGCGTTACGCTCCCTATATTTGGTGGAGCGTTAAGCTTCCGAAGTTCTTTAGTATCTTCAGTCCTTCTGACCGGCTCTTCTCAGGGTGGAACTGGCACGCGAACACATTATCAAAACTTACCATCGAAGTGAAGTCGATACCGTAGTTCGTCGTCGCGGCTGTCACGCTCTCATCCTCGGGCTTCACATAAAAAGAATGCACGAAATAGAAATACGTACCGTCAGCGATCCCTTTTAGCAGTGGTGTATCCTTTTTGATATCAAGGCTATTCCAACCCATGTGCGGGATCTTCAGCTTCGTCTCCATCCTGGCGAACTCCTCCTCGGGGAACTTCACAACACGCCCCTTGATTATATCCAGCCCCTTGGTCAGCTCAAACTCCTCGCTTTCGGTGAAGAGTAGCTGCAAACCGATGCATATCCCTAAATACGGCTTCCCGCTATGGATATGGTTCTTGATCACGTCCACCAGATCGAGGTCGCGCAGGTTCTTCATACAATCGCTAAACGCGCCCTGCCCGGGGAGGACTAACTTGTCAGCCGCCGCCGCGACCCGCTTGTCAGAGGTGAGGCACACCTTCACCCCGACGTTCTCGAAGCCCTTCACCACACTTCGCAGATTACTCATACCGTAGTCTATTACCGTTACCATCTTCCCTCGCTTGTGCGCTTTAAAGAAACCGGCACGCTAAAAAACGGCGGGCCTGTTGACCTTCTTATAATGAATTTGTCATATTATGTCAAGTGAAAGTCTGGGGATCCCCTCTAAAAAGCGACGCGCCTGTCAAAATATTGCCACAAGCACCATAGTGATGGTTATCACTATCAGGAATGTTATTGTGAAGTAGGATATTACGTTATATACGCGTGAGTTTGTGTACTCGCCCATGAGCTCTTTGTCGTTTATTATCTTGATGATGAATAGCAGTACGAACGGCAGGACTACCCCGTTCGCGACCTGTGACAGGTACATGATGAACAGAAGCGGCAGGTTTGGTATCAGCACAAATAGCGCGCCGAACAGTATGATACCGGTGTAGAGCCCGAAGAACTGCGGCGCTTCCTTGAACGATTTATTGACGCCCGCGTTCCAGCCCATCCCTTCGCAGATATAGTATGCTGTCGTGAGCGGCAGTATCGACGCGGCGAACAGCGACGCGTTTGCCAGCCCGAGTGCGAAGAGGATGGATGCGTACCTGCCCGCGAGAGGTTTCAGCGCCAGGGCGGCCTGCTGTGCGGATTCTACCCTTATCCCGTTTTCAAACAGGATTGTGGAGCACGCGACTATGATGAAGAACGCGACGACATTTGTCAGGAAGCAGCCGACGATCACGTCCCACTTGATGATATTGTAATCCTTTATTTCCGCGCCCTTCTCGACATAGGAGGCCTGCATGTAAAACTGCATCCACGGCGCTACGGTCGCGCCGACGATACCGACGAACATCATGAGGTACGACGGGCTGAAATCGATAACCGGCGTGACAAGCGAGGTCATGACGGCGTTCCAGTCAGGTTTCGCCATGACGCCAGAGATGATGTATGTAATGTATATCAGGCACGCGAGCATGAATATCTTCTCGACCGACCGGTATGTACCCTTCACCACCATGTACCAGATACCGAACGCGCCTATGGGTACGGTTATGTACTTGTTCACGCCGAGCAGCTCCATCGCGGCCGCCAGCCCTGCGAACTCTGCGACGGTATTACCCAGGTCGGCGAACAGCAGGAATATCACCAGGTAGAAGATAGCCTTTACGCCATATTTCTCGCGGATGAGGTCGGCAAGCCCTTTACCAGAGACGATAGCCATCCTCGCGACCATCTCTTGTACGATGATGAGTATTAGCGTGATCGGTATGAGTGTCCAGAGCAGCGTATTGCCGAAATTAGCGCCCGCGATCGAATATGTGGCGATCCCGCCGGCGTCGTTATCGACATTCGCCGTGATGATACCAGGCCCGATGACCGACAGGATGATTAGCAGCCGGTTGCGCTTTATTTTATCAAATATTCTTTTCACAAAACTACCCCAAAATGGGCATGGCGCCCGATCAAATTATCCGGTGCGTCACTTTGTAATGTATTTCTTTTTCCGCGACTCCGGTGGCAGCAGAATATCCACAACATCATCGACAGTAACGATACCTAACAGTGTCTCATCGTCATCGACAACAGGTACGCTGAACAGATTGTACTTCGACACTATCTTTGCGGCGCGCATCTTATCGTCACCGGCAGTCAGCACCTTTACCGGCGGCGTCATGATCTTTGAGATGTTTGTGTTACCCCTGGAAAGCATCAAATCCTTCAAGGTGACCATCCCGACAAGCTTCTCATCCTTATCGGTGACATAAAGCGTGTAGACCGCCTCGACATCAGGCGCCTGGAGCCGCCACTCCTTCACCGAATCACCGACGGTAAGCTCTGGTCGGAGTGTGACGAACTCTGTCGTCATGAGGCCGCCCGCAGTATCGTCGTCATGCTCTAAAAGCTCCATGACATACTCGGCTTCCTCATCCTCAATCAAGCTCAAGAGCTCGTCAGCCTTCGGTCTGGGCAGGTCGCCCAAAACGTCCGCGGCTTCGTCAGGCGGCATCTTCTCCAAAATCTCGGTAGCCGCCTCCTTGTCCATGTGAGTGATGATACTTGCCTGGAGCTCGGGCTCTAATTCATGCAGAGCCTCCGCGGCAACGCCAACGTCTAACGCGTTAAACAGCGCCTCCTTATCGTTGCGGGAGACCTCGCTTATCAACTGCGCGATATCAGAAGGGTGAAGCGTCGATATATTCTGCTTCGGTACCGTGAGCGAGAGCTTGGAGAGCTTCGCTTCGAGCGGCTGAAGGTAGTTACATGTCAGGAGGCTGTCAGAGAGGTTGATGCCGAAAGCCCTTAGCAGCCTGTCAACACCCTTCTCAAAACCAAGCAGCCGCATCAGCCCGCGCGTACCGGTATCCACGGCGATCAGGCTGAGCTTGTTCTTCACCTTACCAAGCTTGATGTCGTTCACCCGAATGACCTTGATGCCGTCAACGTCCACCAGCTGCTGATCCAAAACATCGCGGCAGACTAATATGTCATCTTTCTGCCTGATATATTCAGTTACGCTGCCAGCCTTTATGGTAGCGGAGATCATCCTCGCGTTAAGGTACTTCAAGGAGCCGACGGGAAGCTGTAAGAGCGTCGCGCCCCGCTTTATGACAAACGACATGATCTGTGGGAAAACAGCACCCGGAGTCACCGTAAAGTCCCAGATGACACCGATATCCTTACCAGACTGGTCAAGTACCGGCTTCTTTAATATCTCACTGACGAAGACTTCGCTGACATATTGCATGGCCCCCTCCCATAATAGATTTTTTAGGTCGCGCAGGGGTCTTATAATACTTGTAAATCAGTAAAAATTCAACTGTTTATTTTGCCATGATAAATAGAAACCGGTGTAAAAATGGTAGCGAGCCATTATATTTGCCCTACCCGATGGGAGTTTCCTTGACAAAAAATGTGATAATGCTTATTATACGGGAGTAAAGAGGTTGACAGTTTAATGATGTTCGCGGAGGCGTAAAAGATGTTCTTATATTTTGATCCACTATATTTTATACTTATCGGGCCGGCGCTGATATTATCGATCGTAGCGCAGGGATACGTTAAATCCACTTTCTCTAAGTACTCAAAGGTAATGAGCGAAAAGGGCTACACCGGCGCCGAGGTCGCCAGGTACCTGCTTGACGCGAACGGCATAAGCGGTGTCGGTGTCACGATGGTCCAGGGCAGGCTCTCAGACCATTATGACCCGGTAAAAAAGGTACTGCGGCTCTCTAAAGAAGTTTACGAGAACCGGTCGCTTGCGGCGATCGGTGTCGCGGCGCACGAGGCGGGTCACGCTATCCAGCACGCGACGGATTATGTACCGCTCAAGCTGCGGCACGGCTTGTTCCCTGCCGCGAATATCGGTTCCCGGCTCGCGTTCCCGCTTATCATAGCCGGCCTGTTCTTCAAGGCGTTCGCGCTGACCAAGATCGGTATCATCTTCTTCGCGGCGGCAGTCGCATTCCAGATCGTCACACTGCCCGTCGAGTTTAACGCAAGCAAACGGGCGCTCGCGATGATCACCGAATACGGCATTGTCAGCGTAAAGGAATCAGACGGCGCGAGGGCTGTATTGAACTCAGCGGCGTTGACTTATGTCGCGGCAACCGCGGTCGCTGTGATGCAGTTACTATACTTTGTCTTGTTAGCGCGCGGCAGGGATTAAGGTTTACCCAATAAATGCCGTTAGTTATATTATAAGGCAGTGTTGTTTGCCAATAACCAATAAATTAAGGAGGGTGGTTAAATGGTCCCAATCAATCGGATAAACAGGTATCAGATCGGGATTCATACAGGTCTTCCAAACAAAGTAAAGAGCATCAGGAAAGAGGAACGGAACCACAAGCAGGAAGACAAGAAGAAGGAATCTTTCAAGGATGTCTTTGAAAAAGCCAAAAAAGGTAAGGGGAAAGAATAAACAACCTGAATCGGCTATGCAGGACGTTTTTGTAAGTTGTCGTAAATGTTATTTGAACAGGTCTCTGACCTTTCTTATTAAAAGGTCTTTGTCCTTCTTAATGTTGTAGCCGCCCTTCTTGTAAACGATCACACCCGCTTTATCAACGATCAACATAGACGGCGTAAAGCTGAATCCGTATACCGGCGGTATGGAAAAATCAGGGTCTAAAAGGTATGTAACATCATATTGAAACTGCTTATCGTAATCACTGACAATATCCGCGCCGCGCATATCCACCAGGACAACATACGTCATGAAATCCTCATATTGCGAACTAAGGTCGCTTAGCGTCCTCATCTCTTTCCGGCAGGCGCCACATGCGGTATTGGCGAATATTATCGCAGTGTACTTCGTTTTACCTTTTATGTTGTCGATGAAGCTGACATTCTTCATCGTCAGCCCCTCTTTTAAAATGAAATTGTCAACTAAATCACCTTCTTGAAGCTCACCGCCTCTTGAAAACGCTGATGGAATAAAAGATAAAACAAGCAAAGCAACACATGCACTTAGTATAACTTTTTTCATATCGCCCCTCCTGATTCCCCGTGTTCTCTATTTATAAAACAAATGAAAACAAAAATCAACATTTTTTTCAAATCTGCATCGTTTTCACCCCGTGCTACGTTATCTACAGGGCTTACAGCGATGGCTTTTTAGAAAACAGGGGGGGCGCTATTTGGCAACAGCCCTATAATTTACTTGACAGGCAAGACATTATCTATTAGTTAGTCAAGCCCTTTTTTTGTCATTTCAACGGCGTTTAACATAGCCTTCGCTTTGCTGATCGTCTCATAATATTCTGTTTCTGGTACGGAGTCCGCAACGATACCGGCGCCGGCCTGGACATATACCTTCCCGTTCTTTATGAATATAGTCCGTATTGTTATGCACAAGTCCATATTGCCAGAGAAGCTGAAGTATCCGACGGAGCCCGCGTACGGCCCCCTCTTTGACGGCTCTAATTCATCGATTATCTGCATCGCTCTGATCTTCGGGGCGCCGGAAACCGTACCGGCGGGGAAGCATGCGCTCATGACGTCGAACGCGTCAAGCCCCTCTTTCAGCCTGCCGACAACATTTGATACGATGTGCATTACGTGTGAGTAGCGTTCGATGATCATCAAATCGTCCACGTGTACGGAACCGACTTCGCTGACGCGGCCGGCGTCGTTCCTGCCAAGGTCGACGAGCATGATGTGTTCCGCTCTCTCCTTCGGGTCTGCCAGAAGCTCCTTCTCGAGCGCGATGTCCTCCTCCTCCGTCGCGCCGCGCTTTCTTGTGCCCGCGATCGGCCTGAGCACGACCTTTCTGCCCTCAAGCCGCACCAGCACCTCTGGTGATGAGCCGACGATTATCGCGTCGTCGAATTTGAGGTAGAACATGTACGGCGACGGGTTGATGACGCGCAGTGACCGGTACAGGTCAAACGGGTCGATATCCGCGTCGATGGAGAACCGCTGAGAGAGCACCACCTGGAATATGTCGCCCGCTTTTATATATTCCTTGGCTTTATCGACGACTGCTTTATAATCTGCCATCGAAAAGTTTGACGCCATCTTAGATTCCGTCGTATCGGGCTTCGCGGGGGGGGTGACATACGGCTTCTTCAGCGATTTGACGAGGCTCTCTATCTTTTTTATGGCATCGTCATAAACGGCGTCAGGGTCATCGCCATCTTTTATGTGCGTGTTACAGACTATCTTGAGCGTCTGCGACACGTTATCGAATATGAGTATCGTATCGGTGATGACAAAGTACATGTCGTACATTTCAAGGTCATCGACGCCGGTGCCGGGTATATTCTCGAAGTACCGGATTATGTCGTAGCTGAAATAACCGACAGCGCCACCGAAGAACCTTGGCAGACCGGGACTCTTCGCGGGGTCGTAGCGTGACATTATCTTTTTTAGCTCAGCGGTTGGGTCGGCGCTCTCAAATTCCCTCACGTCGCCATTCTCGGTTATCGTGACCTTGTTGCCGCGCGCCTTGATTACGATCGACGCCTTGATGCCGATCATGCTGTAGCGCCCCCATTTTTCGCCGCCCTCGACGCTCTCTAACAAAAAGGAGTGGGTGGAGCCGGCAAGCTTCCTGAAAGCGGATACCGGTGTCTCCATATCCGCGAGTATCTCCTTGTATACCGGTATAAGGTTTGAGCTTTTACATTTCTCTTTAAATTCATCTATCTCTGGTGAGTACATGTTTCCCCCCAAAAAAGGTTAATCACTAAGTTTACTAAGTCTATTATTCTCCCTCCCTGGAAGGGTGAAGCGTCCAGATGCAAGCGCATGGCTTCTATAAAAAAGCCATGAGCTTATTTACCCATGGCTTTTAGTTTGTTATTATGAATCGGTTTCAGCCTGCATCTTGGCGCTCATATCATGCGGATATGTTAAGATGTGCGCCACCAAAGGTTCTTGAATTGTTTAGAATTAAAACAGGCTGAAAACACTTTTTGCCCCCTATTATAAAATTCCACTTAAAAATTTGCCGCCAAATTAAAGGTTATGTTCCCTTAATTCGAGATTATTATCACCAGAGTACTGTTATGTCAAGAAAAAATTAATCGGTACTGCCACCGGGTCCCGTTTTTACCAGGAACATATCCCAGCCGTTCGCGTCAAGGGACTTGGTGATGCCAAGCAGAATGTATCTGCCGTCAGAGGTCTGTTGTACGGAGAATCCCCAGTCAGCGCCATCCCCGCCGATGGTTTTGCTCCACTGTTCGTCACCTGCCGCGTCGGTTTTTACCAGGAACATATCCCAGTTCTTAGCGCCGAACGATGATGTGTACCCTAACAGGATATACCCGCCGTCAGAGGTTGCGGCCAGTGCGGAACCGGAATCGTTCTTGCTCCCGCCGAACGTTTTCCCCCACAATTTCTCGCCCTTTGCGTCGGTTTTTACCAGGTACATGTCTCTTAGCCCACTGCCAGAGGAGTATGTATGCCCTAAGAGCATATACCCGCCGTCAGCCGCCTCAAGGACCGCGAATCCTTTATCGTTCTCGAATTCCCCAGTGACCTTTGACCATAATGTGTTGCCGCTCGCGTCCGTCTTCACCAAAAACATGTCAGGATTACCGTTGATATATTCCTCAGTATACCCTAACAGGATGTATCCGCCATCAGAGGTCTGCACGACGGAATAGCCCGATTCATCCTCCATAGAGCCGAAAGTTTTGCTCCAGAGCTCTTTTCCGTTCGCGTCAGTTTTCACAAGGTACATATCCTGGCGCCCGGATCCATAGGACATTGTAGTCCCCAGCAGGATAAACCCGCCATCAGAGGTTTTTTGAAGGGATCTGCCGGCGTCGTAATTGTTTCCACCGAAAGTTTTGCTCCAGAGCTCCTTCCCTTTCTTGTCCGTTTTGATGAGGTACATGTCACAGTTACCGGCGCCGAAAGACCATGTTTTCCCTAACAGTATGTATCCGCCGTCAGAGGTCTGCGCGACGGAGTAGCCCACTTCATCTTCTAAGCTGCCGTAAGTCTTGCTCCAGAGCTCGGTGCCGTTCCCGTTCGTCTTCACGAGGTACATGTCACAGCTGCCGGTTCTAAAGGAGCATGTTTTCCCTAACAGTATGTATCCGCCGTCAGAGGTCTGCGCGACGGAGTAACCATTTTCATCGGAGATGCCACCGTAAACGGCTTCAAAAGAGCTGATCAACTTATCATACCCGTCACAGTCCTGGTCTACGCCATCATTCGGGAGCTCCTTCATAGAGGGGTTGATGTATTCATCGGTGTCATCACAGTCATAGTTATTGTCGACGTATCCCGCGGGCGCCAAAAAGCCTTTGAATTCAGCATTCGGGTCGCCATACCCGTCTTTGTCCGCGTCTTTATAGAACTTGTCTTTTACTATCTTTCGTCTTGGGAGGATCGGTTCTACATGTTTCAGGCATCCAACGAATGAAAAGAGAATCATGGTGAGAACAGCGGCTGCAATTATCTTTTTTATGGTATAAAACACGAGCCCCCTCCCCTTACAGATATTTGCGGTGTATAATACTCTGATTAGTTTATATGTCAATAAAAAAAACATCTTCGGTATACTTATGTCGGCGTCAAATGGGCATGTTGCCCAATGCAATAAAGGGAATTTGTACTGTAAAGAAATTCCCCCTTCCCCCCTGTTGTCCCCGCCCCCTTTTTTTCAATAACTTACAAGCGTTACTTTTTTTGAAACAGAGCTGTTTTTCTATCGCGATTTGCTTAAGTCCCCAAATAGGCTTGACTTTTGTTGCTGATTAGATATATATTCCCATGTGAGTCAGATTATGGGTAAATGTGGTAGGGCGAGCAGGTAAGAATTCAATACATCCTTTTAAAAGACATTATATATGCTTATCATGAAAAAAATCATCCCTTTTATATTATTGACGATAATCTGTTTATTTATGCTAAACGCGAACCCGTTTGACAAAGAGACTGTCGCGCCGATGGATCTGTTGTCAAAGTATCCGGGCTGGGCTTCGACGCCGGTGAAAGCGCCGAACATCCACCCTGAAAGAAGCGATGTGGTGGATTATAAGCTCCCGAACTGGATCTATGTGAAGAACCGGATACGCGGCGGGGAGTTCCCGACGTGGAACTACGTTCACTCAGGCGGAACTCCCGGCGCCCAGCTCTTCACAAGCTCGATCTTCACACCGGCATTTATGGCGTTTCTCGCCGTCAGGGACAACGCCACCGGCTTTTATTTCGCATCTTTAGTAAACATCATTATATGCAGTTTTGGCATGTTCCTGTTCATCAGCGCCATTACCAAAGGGAATATTTACGCGTCTCTTTTCGGTGCGGTGGTGTTCACATTCTGCGGCTTTAACAGCGCGTGGTTTTTCTGGCACCATGTGAACACCTCCATCTGGATACCGTGGCTACTGTTCGCCGCAGTGCAATACCTGAAGAGCGAGCGAAGCGAGTACCTGGTATTAGTGACCTTTTCATCGCTTATGATGATATTCGGCGGCTTCCCGAGCGTCGCGGTGTATGGGTACATCTCTTTCAGCCTGCTTGTCGTCGTTTACAATATAAAAAATTACGAGAGCCCGAAGAAGTTTATCATAAAGAGCGTCCTGCCGTTTATTTTCGTAGGCTTCTCTTTCCTTATCGCGCTCTTTTCACTATACCCGCTGCTCGAATCCTTCAAGGTGACAGGATATTTTGGTAAGAGGCATGGCGGGACGAACTACAAGCTAAAGGATTTTATATTACTGTATAAACCTTATAAATTTGGGATACCAAGAGTCGAGAAGACATTATATGTCGGCAGGATACCGCTCTTTCTGTCAGTTATCGGCGCATATATATATCTATTCGTAAAGAGAAGCTCCTACCTCTTGTTCGGGCTTTGGCTTCTGCTCATCTCCACTGTAATAACTTTCGGGCTTATCCACTACGATCTAATCAGGATGATACCGACTTTTAACAAGAACCCGTGGAACAGGATGAACGTGATCCTCTCGTTATCCATCGCGATAATCTCTTCTTACGCGATTTACCACCTTTCTAAGAAGATGAAGAAGATAGGTAAGAACGCTTATATCGCCGCGGTTTTAGTTTTCGACGCGCTTTTCGCGTACCAGATACTTGACCAGAAAAGATTGTTCAACAGCTTTAACAATGCCGTCCCGAATGAATCATTCTACCCGGATACACCATCAATAGAGTACGCGCGCAAGAACATCTTACCGATGCAAAGCGTACTCGCGGACAGCTCTTATATCATCTCTGGCACCTTAGGCGCTTATGACCTGCCCGAATGGTTTGCTCACGGCATAAAGTCCGACAAGGATAAGCAGACGCTTGCAAGGATAGTTGATGACCCGTTTAAGAGCCCGACCGCCGCGGCCTTTACCGGTGATAAAATACAGTTTGAGAGTAATCTTATAAACCTGTTAGGGATAAAGTATATTCTATGCAACAGCAATTCCATTAAAGAGAACCTGTTTGTCAGCTACGATAAGGCGGATAAGCAGGTGCCGGCGCCGCCGCTGCCGCAAAACAGCCTGACACAGGTCATAAGGTTAGAGAAGGATATTACGGCCTCTGGCGCCGCACTGTTACTGGCCACTTACTTCGAGCCTTCTGCGCCGGACGATGTGCTCCTGACGTTATCTGAAAATGGTAACGCCATGTCTAAGGTGAAAGTTGACAAAGAGGCCGTTCGGGATAACCGCTGGGTCTACTTTGATTTTGGCGAGGAGCTGGCGCTTGTTTCCGGGGTGGAATACAGCATCGCCGTAGAGCTGGGTGATTATACCGGTGATAAGCGCCTCACCGTATGGGCTTCTGAGCAAAAGAAAGCTGGCGATAATTATCTTATCGTAAATGGCAAGCCGTCAAATTTGACATTCAGGATGAAATTGTATGGAAATAATTTGAATATAAATGATATATATAATATAAAGGGTTTAGAGCGCGGTATCACTTTGTTGGAGAATAAGGTAATAAAAGGCGGGGCGTACTTCATCGGCGCTTTAGACGAGAATATAAGCCCTGACTATAGTGAAGTCGCGCTGGTAGACTTCAGGAACAATGAAGTGACCATCGATTATACCGGAGCCAGGAGCGGCTGGGTGGTGCTACCGGTCAGGAGCTACCCGGGCTGGAACGCGTATCTGGATGGCGCGAAGGTGGAGCCGTCACTATTTTTAGAGATGCTGCCGGCAATCAAAGTGGACAGACCGGGCAAAATAGTCTATAAGTATGAACCGAAGATGCTGTACCTGACAGCGCTTGTAAGCCTTGTCTCTTTAGTTATATTTATTTTAGTTTCAATAATGATGTTCATGACGAGGAAAGATGAAACTGATAATACAGATACCGTGCTACAATGAGGAGAAGACGCTGGCGATCGCCTTAAAGGAGCTCCCGAAAAATGTAAAGGGCTTTGACGAGGTGCAGTGGCTTATCATAAATGACGGCAGCGTCGATGACACGGCGAAGGTAGCCAAAAAATGCGGAGTGAAGCACATCATAAATTTTACGAAGAACCAGGGGCTCGCCAGGGCGTTCATCGCCGGGCTGAATGAGTGCGTAAGGCTCGGGGCGGACGTTATCGTCAATACGGACGCAGACAACCAGTACAGCGCGAAGGATATACCACGGCTCGTCAAACCGATACTTGACAAGAAGGCGGATATCGTTATCGGCGCCAGACCTATCAGCAATATCCGGCACTTCTCGATAATGAAGAAGATCCTGCAAAAGCTCGGGAGCTGGGTCGTCAGGAGAGCGAGCAATACGGACATCCCTGACGCGCCGAGCGGGTTTCGGGCGATGAGCCGTGACGCGGCGATGCAGCTTAATGTGTTTAACGAGTATACGTATACGCTTGAGACGATCATCCAGGCGGGGCAAAAAGGGATGGCGATAACATCCATCGATATCAGCGTGAACGAGGACTTGAGACCCTCGCGGCTGGTGAAGAGCATCCCCGGCTACATCAAAAAATCCGTCGGTACGATCGTAAGGATATTCGCCGTTTACAAACCCTTCCGGTTCTTCATCTCCATCGGGGCGGTACTCTTCCTCGCCGGCTTCGCTATCGGGCTGAGGTTCTTGTATTTTTACTTCACCAGTGACGGCACCGGGCATATCCAGTCACTGATCCTCGCGGGGCTTTTGATGGGTATCGGGTTCCAGAC
Organism: Deltaproteobacteria bacterium; assembly: GCA_024275075.1. Classification (GTDB taxonomy): domain Bacteria; phylum Desulfobacterota; class JAJRXV01; order JAJRXV01; family JAJRXV01; genus JAJRZU01. The sequence continues at coordinate 42,313 of JAJRZU010000012.1, forward strand.
CGGCCTCATCGCGTTCATGGCTTACCTGCTCGCGGTGAACCGCCGCCTGTTAGAGGACATAAAGACACTGAGTATGAAGGAGCGTAACGCGCACGGGTCTTATGGCAAAGATAATTGAGGACGGCATACCAGCGGGTAACTGGTATGACAAATATAACACGAAGAACCCGATCGCCAGGATGCTGATGAGCAATTTCCTGAAGAGCGTCGGGGCGCTTCTGGTGAAAAGAGCCGGTGATATAGATTCCATCTGCGAGATAGGGTGCGGTGAGGGTATGTTGTCGCGCTACCTGTATGGTCTTGGTATTACAAAGAATATGCGGGCGTTTGATTTTTCGGTGAATGTAATAAACATCGCGAAGAGCGCAGGCAGGGATTGTGCGATAAATTTTTACCAGAAGAGCATCTATGACGCGGGTGACGAAGAGCGTTCAGACCTTATCGTCTGCTGCGAGGTGTTAGAGCACTTAGAGCACGTTGAAAAGGCCTTGGAGATGATCCAGCGGGTGACGAAAAAGTACTGCCTGCTAAGCGTACCAAGCGAACCTGTCTGGCGGGCGCTGAACATCGCGCGGGGTAAGTACCTGAAAGACCTTGGCAACACCCCTGGTCACATCAACCACTGGAGTTATAAGGCGTTTACAATACTTGTTGCGGATTATTTCGATGTCATAGAGATGAAGAGACCTCTGCCATGGACGATGGTGCTCGCTAAACGTAAAGATAACCATCTGAAATAACTTTTATGTTAAAAAAGATACTAAATATAGCCGGTAAGATAATCACCGTACTCGCGTTCATCTACATCGCCAGAATATTCAAGGATGTCGATCTGAACCTGTTTCGGTACAGCGCCGGCCAGATCGCGCTCTTTTTTGCCGTGATGCCGCTTTTTTACGCCTTGCTGGTCGCGCTTTTGTCGAACAGCTGGAAGCGCATACTCACCATGTTCACTGACGAGCCTGTCTCAAACAAGCTCGTATTTTGCGTATACGCGAAGGCGAACATAGCGAAGTACCTGCCATCGAATGTCATGCACTTTGTCTCCAGGCAGATTCTGGGGAAGGTACTGCACTTGAAGCAGCGTGATATATTTTACAGCTCGGCGTTAGAGACTGTGCTTCTGACGTTCACCGTCGTATTCTACATCATGCTCATCTGGTTGACCATAAAAAGCGAACTGCTCAAAGAATACCTTAACGGGTACATCATCATCGCTGTCAACACCGGCGTCGTGATCACGCTTATCGTAGTCAAAAAGTTCTTTTTGAATTTTACATTCAAACGGTTCATTCTCGTCTTCACAAACTACTCGATAGTCTTCTTCGGGTTCTCGCTTTTGCTATCACTCATCTATAACATAAGCATTGATCTGCCCTTGGATGTCAACAACTTAGCGTTCATCTTCAAGGTATTTTTAGTATCCTGGTTCATCGGGTACATAACGCCCGGCGCCCCCGGCGGCATCGGTGTCAGGGAGACGATAATCATCCTCATGCTCTCTGGCGTTGTTGACAAAGAGAGCGCCTTGGTCGGTGCGCTGATATTCCGGCTGATCAGTATAATCGGGGAAGTGATCGCGTACTTTTACGCGGCATATCTCAAGAAGCGCTCGCTACCGATGCTGCGGGCAATGGATGAAGAGAGCGGTTGATTCGTTGTACTATATCTGGTCGTCGTACATAAGGAACGGCAGGTTATTTTGGGACTGGTCGTCTTTGTCAAGCTCGGTCAGGTAAGGGAAGATGATGTGGAACTCGCTTCCGTTACGCTCGTTTTCGTCATAGCCTTTACTGTATACCCATACAGTGCCGCCATGAGCCTCGACAATACCTTTGCAGATGGAGAGGCCGAGGCCTGCGCCGCCGCCCAAGAAATCACTCTTGCTTGACGTGTGTTCGTTGATGCTGCCGATTTCGTAGAACCGGTCAAAAATGTGCTCCTGCTCGGCTTCATCGATACCGATACCGTTATCTTTAATGACTATATTCACCCATCTCTCCGCATTGGCGCTTAACCTTTTTAAAGTGTCATCATTATTGACAATATCCTGCAGCTCACTGTTTAGTACAATCGTTGTGGTGACCTTTATCGATCCGCCATCTGGTGTATATTTTATCGCGTTACCCAAAAGGTTCGAGAATACCTGGTACATCCTGTCAGCATCAAAATAGAACATATCGATTTTCTTACCACCGTCTTCTTTGGGGTCGTCAAGCGTTATCTTATGCCCTCTCTTATTTGAATAGTGTTTTAAGTCATTTATCGCCTGCTCGATGACATTATGCACATCGTTTTTCTGCTTACTCAAATATAGCCGGCTGTCATCGATTCTGCTTACATCCAGGATATCAGAAACTATACCGTTTAGCCGCTCGGAACTGGTATGGATATTCTTCACCATCTCAAGGGTCACTTTATCCAGATCCGCTTTCTTCTCAAGCATTAGAAGCTCGGAATATCCCTTGATCATCGTTAAAGGAGTCCTGAGCTCATGAGAGACCATCCCGACAAAGTTTGTCTTTATCTTGTCCATCTTCATGAGCTTCTCATTCGCGTGATTCAGCTCATCGATGTTATTCTTTAACTGGCCTTCTAACTTAATACGCTGGGTCATATCCTTGGCAAGCTCGATACCGGCAATAATCTTGCCATTCTCATCCCTTACCGGTGACGCGATGATATCGACATATATCTTCTGGTTACTCTTACCCATTCCTTCTCTTAGCGACCGCGATACCTCGCCGGTCTCAAATGTCTTTTGCAAAGGGCAGCCGTCGCATATTTCATCGTTTTGCTCATAGACTTCATAGCATTTCTTACCGATAATATCGTGCCCGAAAAGCTCATAGTAGAAATCATTAACGAATATTATGTTATAATCAGTATCCTGAATGCTCAACCCATCACCAATGGAAGCTAAAATGGCGTCTAATTTATTTTTCTCCGCCCTTATCTCCTTCTGGTACATTTTCAGGTCTTTAATATTCTTCTCCTGGTTGTTGTACAGATTACTAAGCTCCTCATAAGCGGCGGACAGCTCTTCGTTTAATACCTGCTGCTCCTGAGAACCCGCCTGAATATTGTCTTCCCGTTTCTTTATCGAATCGATCAGGTTCTTCACACTCGAAGAAAGGTTCGATAAATCCTCATCCAAGGTTATTTTCGGTAATGTGACATTAAAGTCAAGATACTTACTCTTTGCGGCTTCGCTGCTGATCGTATGGAAGGCTTTTGTAAACGTTCTCACTTCCTCTAATGTTCGCGCAATCTTTGCCCTCTTCTTCTCCAGGCGGTCTGACAACCTAAAGGAGATAACGCCGAAGAAGAAGAAACTACCGATGATCTCAGACACTCTTTTAACAGAATCAGTTATCTCATTATATTGTTCGCCGCTCGCTAAGTTGTATATGTGGAAGGCATGACCAAGAATAAAAAAACTAAATGCGATTACAACAAATGTAGTTATTATGTGCTTGTTCTCGCTCTTCTTTAAAGAATAGTTTCTAAACGCAATGTAAACAACTGTTATAAATAAAATACTTAGATGGATCAACTCGATTGTGATATCACCCCAGAACTGCCCGAAAGTAGTAGTTGCACCGGTCAATTTAAAAGAGCTATTAAAGAAATCTACCCAGTAGTTTGCGATGAAAAGGTAAATGATAAAAGAAGCTATAAGGCCAATGAAAAGGAAATAATTTATAACTCTGACTTCCGCGTCCTGGTTTTCCCATGGCTTGATTACCGAGAAATCAACTTTTACATCCTTACCCTGAAATAACATCGAAATATAACAAACAGAAAATGATAACATGATGATCGCTACTGTCTCAAAATAGTGCTCCATCGGTGGGAACCACGGCTCCATCTGGTCTGTCGTGAATGTCTTCCACACGTGCATCGAGGATATCGCAAAAAACAGGATCAGCTTTTGGATGATGAACGCGACAAAACCAAACGCGATGAAGTTAAAAAAATCATCCCCTGTTTTTTTGTAAAAGCGTTGAGATAACAGGACTAAGGTGGTGAAGATAAGCAATGTTGAGAAGATGTTCCACATATCTCCCCGGGGGCCTTCCCCTAAGAACATATATGATTTAGCAATCATTTCTAACATTTTCCACCAACCCCTACTGCTTTTTGGCTGATTGTAAGAAAAAATGGCCTTTTTGTCAATAGATTTAATCTTTTGCTAAATCAAACTGTATGCTTTTACGATACGTCATCCCCGCGAAAGCGGGGATCCATAAAGATAATAATAACAACTGGATTCCTGCTTTCGCAGGGATGACAACCTACTATATTTTTGATAAAATCGCAAAACATGCTATTTGGTAGCACTCCCTTGATGGAGCGACAGTATCCCCCCTCCCTTGATGGGAGGGGCGAGGGGGTGGGTGAAAATCTTCCCATAGAGTAACATCTCCCCCACCCATCAGTGCAAAAGCAATCACTGATTGGCCTCCCCCATCAAGGGGGAGGGAACATTTGACCCCGCAGCAGAGCTACGGGGAATTCTTTTGATTAAACAAATTACAACTTGCTTTTTAAGGTCTTGTATCTTAAAGAGCAAAGTTATCATTGACGAACCGGTTAAATGGTGTTAGTTTAATATTAGTTATTTGAAGGGCTTAAACTATGTCAAAATTCCAATTCACGAAGATGCAGGGTATCGGTAATGATTTCATCATCATCGATTGCCAAAAAAACGATATCTCAGGCGTAAAGGATTTCGCGAGAAGGCTGTGCGACCGCCGATTCGGTGTCGGCGCCGATCAGCTGCTTCTTTTGTACAGCTCATCGATCGCTGACTATAAGATGCTGATATTTAACGCGGACGGCGGCGAGGTAGAGATGTGCGGAAACGGCATCCGCTGTTTCGCGAAGTATCTTGTCGATAACAGGATCACGGCGAAAAAGGAGCTTGAGATAGATACCCTCGCGGGTATCATCAAGCCAAAGGTCATCGGGGATGATGTCACCGTCGATATGGGGCTACCGGTTTTGGACGGGCGCAAAGTACCCGTAAACGCTGACGATACGATCATCGGGTTCCCGCTCGTAGTCGGCAGCAGGGAGTTTCGCATTACCGCCGTATCGATGGGGAACCCGCACTGCGTGACTTTTGTCGATGACGTCGATAAATTTGACCTCGCCCATTTCGGGCCGATGTTTGAGAAGCACCCGTTCTTCCCGAACCGGGTGAATTTGGAGGTCGTGCAGATCATAAGCGAATCAGAGATAAAGATGCGGGTCTATGAGCGCGGCGCGGCGGAAACGCTTGCGTGCGGTACCGGCGCCTGCGCGAGTGTTGTAGCGGCCTACCTTAACAGAAGGACTGACAAGGAAGTGACCGTCAACTTAAGGGGCGGTGACCTCAAGATAAAAATAGCCGATGATAAGCATGTATATATGACCGGCCCGGGAGAGAAAATCTTCACCGGTGAGATCGACCTGTAATGGCAAACGATATCGACATATCTTTTATCA
>JAJRZU010000013.1 GCA_024275075.1 Deltaproteobacteria bacterium
CTGGGGACTATTTGACTATCCAGGCGGCGATTGACGCGGCGCCAGCCGGAACGATAATCACTGTCAGTGACGGTACATATAATGAGGCTGTCGATTTTAAGGGTAAAGCGATTACAGTGACATCGGTGAACGGCGCAGCCAACACAATAATCGACGGCTCAGGCATCGGTACCGCTGTCATATTCGGCGCCAATGAGGGCGCGGCTTCCGTGTTAGACGGACTCACCGTCACCAACGGTTCATCAGCTTTCGCCGGCGGGATATACATCTGCGGCGCGTCACCGACTATCAAAAATTGTATTATAACCAACAACTCATCGACTACAGGCAACGGCGGCGGGGTATATTGCATAAGCGGATCGGCACCTACATTTGAGAACTGTACCATATCAAATAATACATCCGCAGAGCATGGCGGAGGAATGTATTTCGAGGATTCTACAGTAACGCTTATATCATGCAGCGTTGACAACAATACCACAGATGGCGGCGGAGGCGGCATATATAGTGATAATAGCGTATTAACGCTTACATCATGCAGCGTTGACAACAATACCGCTGATTCAGCCGCTGGCGGCATATATTCAAGCTATTCAACTGTAACGATATCATCTTCTACTATAAACAACAACTTCGCGAACTCCTCTGGTAGTGGAAGCTTCTGGTTAGCAGGCAGCGGCGGCGGGATTTACAGTGACTTTACCTCTACCATTACAGTCACCGCAAGCACCATCAGCAATAATAGCGCCACCAATGACGGCGGCGGGATATGCAGCGACTGGGACTCTGTGCTTACCTTCACGAACTGCACAATAACAGGCAACTCAGGGGACAATGGCGGGTTCTTCTTCTTGTACTGGTACTCTTCCGCCGCATTTTATAACTGCACAATAAGCAATAACTCAGCGCTATATGAAGGCGGCGCGATCTATTGCACAAACGCCCCTGTATTGACGATAATAAACAGTATACTCTGGGGGGACAGCGCAGGTGACAGCGGCGATGAAATTGTACCTAACGGTATAACCGTGGATATCACATATTCTGACATCCAGGGCGGCTGGACGGCGACGGGTAATATAAACTCAGACCCGCTATTTGTCGGCAGCGGAGATTACCACTTGCAGACAGGCTCACCGTGCATCGACGCCGGTACTTCTTCGAGTGCGCCGTCCAATGATATCGACGGTGACGCGCGGCCGATGGGAGCGGGGATCGATCTCGGGTCTGACGAGGCTTTATAGAATAATCAGGGGCTCTCGCCCCACCCTACCCCTCCCCCATCAAAGGGGGAGGGAACTTTTTAAGGTCGTGATGCTTACTCAGGCGCGCCGGCTCAATACTCTTGCTATCATCGCGGGGCTGAAACCGATATAGTATAATACCATAATCCTAAGGTTGCGTAAAAACGTCCTGATAACGCCCGCCCGCTCATACCTTCTCGGGGAGGTGTTCACCGCGGCGGAGACTATCTTCACCTCACCGCGTTTCTTCAGCTTTGCCACAAAAGTGACGTCCTCTAATACCTGTACGGCATCGAAACCGTCAACCGCGTCATAATCGACGCGCCTTACCAGATAGCTCTGATCGCCATACGGTATCTTAAGGAATAAGTTCCGAAGGTCTACCCCGAATTCCAGGAGCCTGTATATCATCCTTGGGGAGTTGAACCGTAATCTGAACGATACCAGTGATGTGTTATCATGATCGATGGCGGCCGCCGCCTCGTCTATGCCGCCCGGCGCCAGGACAGAATCCGCGTGGGTGAAGAGCAACAGGTCACCGGTGGCGGTATCGGCGCCCGCGTTCATCTGCACGGCGCGCGACTTTGCGCTTCTTACCATCTTCACTTTCGGGTTGTCATCAAGGAATCCGCCAAATGATGCTCTCTCACCGCATTCGACGATGATGATCTCCCTGACGGCGTCATGAGACAAGCTAAGGAGACACCTTTTCAAGGTCTCCTCATTTTCGTTGTTTGACGGGATGATTACGCTTATTGTACCCATGTTATGAGAAGCAGATGCAGTACCCTAAATCCAGGGCGTCATCAGACAGATCAAGGGTCTTTCTCGCACCCGCGCACGAGATCCTTTCACGCGACATATAACTATATAGTTTCGGGAACTTATTTGATATATCATCGTCATCGAGATCATCGCAGGCGGCTCTCTTTATCGCCTCCAGCGTCTTCTCCTCATACGTCTTCGCGAAGAAATGTTCTTTGCTGAAAGCGCCTTCGGGGTCCTTCATGTTGTACCAGCATCCGCCGCCATGGAAGAACCGAAGATCGTCAGACGGTTCACCCCCGCGCCTTTTGACGCTGTACCCCCTTACGTCATCAAGTTTCTTTGAGCCGCCTTCCCACAGCCCCTTTAACCTGCCGCTGATATACTTGCCATCCTCATCGACAAGAGAGCCTGAGCTGTATTTCTGGTCGCTGATAGTCGATGCGCACGGGTACAGGTCCCCGACATTATCAACCGCTAATATGGTATAACCGGCGCCGCAAAGGTCTTTTTTAGGACCGTTTGTCGCGTAAGCGTCAAATATCTTCTCATTGGTGATCTTTAAAGATCTGTTGACCTTCCTCTTCTTAAGGCTCTTGCGCATCTCGCAGCAGTTGTCATAGACCTGGCTCAGCTCATCGCTTGACAGAGTCATGAACGGGTACTTGAGCGCGCTCCCGAAGCAGATAAGGAATATCAGGTGGTGGTAGCGCACAAAGTTACCGTTGACGTTTAACGTACCGATAAGCTCGGTAAGCTTTGGTACGCTCTCCTTCGTCGCCGTGATCGGTGTGGAGCTGACACCGACCACAATACCTGCTTCAAGGAGGAATTTAACGCCTCTCATGGCATTATTGAACGAGCCCTTGTTCCTTATCTTTGAGTTATTTTCGTCATCGTGACCCTCTATGCTGACCTGCACGATGAGCCTCTCCTTATGGACAGAGAGCATCTTCGCTATCTCTTTTGTGATAAGGGTACCGTTTGTAAAAAGGATAAGCTTTGAGCGCCTGGTAATATACGCCACAAGATCAAGGATATCCTTCCTGAGGATCGGTTCTCCACCGGTCAGGTAAAATATCTCGGCGCCTAACCCCCTTGCTTCATCGACGATCTTTTTTATCTCACTGCCAGCGAGCTGCCCCCTCTCGGAATTTACCCTGCTCATCGTATAACAGTGCTTACAGCGCAGGTTACAGTGGAAGTTTGTGATGATCCACATCTCGTGGAGCCGCTTGACGCCGATTTTCCCCTTGCGACCGTCATAGACCTTGCCGCTTACCTTTGAGTTTGATAAAAACCCTCTTTTGGCGCACTTTCTCAGGAATTTCGTCAACTTGTCATCAAATCCGGCTTTGCTGCCGTTACCCTCGCAGAACTCGCCGCTCATGGCATCGATAGTCTTCCCATGGATGTTAGAAAGGATCTTAGCGCCGAACTCGTTCACACCGATCCAGTTCGCGTTATTTGTGTCAATAAGTATATTCAGGTCATTGTGCCGCTCTAACCGGAAATCCGGTGCGTATAACGCTTTTTGCAGGTCAACCGGTTCATTCATCTGATTAATCCTCGTCCAGTGATTTTACTGCAATGATAGAGTGGAAGAGAGCGGAGCCGCCCCTTATCGCGCTTGCTGTATGGATAGCCTCGGCCAGTTCCTCCTTTGTCGCGCCGCACGATTCGGCGGCCTTCGCGTGTACGTCTATGCAATACGGGCACTGCACCACATGCGCGACCGCAACCGCTATCAGCTCCTTTACCTTCTTCGAGAGAGCGCCCTCGGCAAATACCTTGTCGCTCCAGTCCATATACGCCTGAAACATCTCAGGGCTGTAGTTCTTAAACTCTTCGATCAACTTGAGATCCTTGCTGTTATAGTATTTCATATTAACTCCCCTCTTTCTAATAAAATAAGTCAAACAATAACTCGTCAAGTTTATTTATACCTTAATGGTAACTATCAATAACTCTAATGATTGAGGCATTATGCCTCCCCCTCCAGGTATTTTTTTACATATAGATTATAAATATTTATTGTACTTTTTTTGTCGACTTCCGTCAAATCATTATATAGTCTGGTAAATTTTTTCAGGGCATCTAAGTCATCCACGTCAAGCATCTCACTCATCACATAATAAGAATAACCAAGCCCCTTCAACCTGCGTAGAGTCTGCGAAAATACCCTGTCACTGCTCCATGCGATACCGGTAAATATCCCGATATCGTACCTATTCATACCTATCAGGTAGTATCCGCCATCATAGGCGGGGCCTATTACGCAGTCATAGTCGTCTAATCTATCGATACATTCTCTTATAGCGCTTTTATTGACGAACGGGGCGTCAGAGCCGATTGCGACCACTTTGTCATAACCTGCATCAAATGAGTCTTTGAACGCGCCGCCAAGCCGCGCGGTAAGGTCATCGCCGCGCTGGCGCTGAATATTGTTGCAGCCTGCAAGAGCCCGCAGCCTTTTAATATCACTTTCCGGGGTACATAATATCCTGGTTTCATATAGCCCGTCATCGCGGACATTGTTCACGATGTCTTTCAAAAACGCTTCGTATAGCTCTTTCGCGAGCGCGTCACCGATATCTTTAGCGAGACGGGTTTTTACCAGCCCCTCTTTAGGTTCCCTTGCGAACACCAATAAAATATTTTTCATTTTTTTCTTATATAAATTTTATTTTAGTGTATAATAAGCCACATAAAACTAAAGATGAGCCGCTCCGCAGCAAACTGTCGGAGTGTCAGGTTTAAATCCCGCAGCAAGTTGCAGGGAATTAAACCCGCTGAAAAAAAAACAGGCGAGCCTGTTCAATGAAAATCAAACTTGACAAAAAATACTATATCACAATAATAGTAGTATTACTATTATTTTTGATCTACGCAAAATTTATTTACTCACCTGTAATATTTAAGATATTAGATAGATACACTGAGTTTAACACGACTGATGTGCCTGACGGAATAGACTCGCTCTCTGCGAAAGAGTGCGGCAGGTGCCACACCAGTATCTACAATGAGTGGAAGGACTCGATGCACGCTAACGCGTACGTCGATCCGTATTTCCAGGCATGGTTCAAAAAAGATAATGAAATATGGGTGTGCTTATACTGCCACACGCCCTTGGAGCGCCAGCTTGAGTTTACTGTTTCCGGGTTCGTTGGGGGCGACTATTTCCGCCCGATACTCGAAGTGAACAATAATTTCGATAAAGAGCTGCGCGACGAGGGGATCACGTGCGCCGCCTGCCACGTTGTCGATGGCGTCATGCAAGGGCCGTATGATGACGCCGACGCGCCGCACCCGACGGAATATAACGAGGACTTCACCACGGAAGCGCTGTGCTCGAGGTGCCATGAAGTCCCCCAGAGCTCCACCATGTTTTACAAAAGCAACCCCTGCGGTACAATCGATGAATTCGCGAACGGCCCTTATAAAGAGAAAGGGTACGTCTGCCAGACATGCCACATGCCGATGATATACAGGGCGCTTACCGTCGCATCGAAGAAGATACGCAAGACCGGTCAGCACACGTTCCTTGGCGGCCACTCCCTGAAGATGCTCAATAAAGCGCTTTACATAGAATTAGAGAAGCTGGATAACAAGTTTGTACTAAGGGTGCTGAATAATGGTGCAGGGCACACATTCCC
>JAJRZU010000130.1 GCA_024275075.1 Deltaproteobacteria bacterium
AGCCCGGAGTACCCAGAGAAAAGCTTCTAAACAAAAATCTCTGTGTTCTCCGTGTCGTCCCTGTGCCTCTGTGGTAGAAAAAGAATATTATCATAGGAGAGAATAGATGTCAGAAGATTACATTTTTTTAAAAGCGTGCAGGGGTGAGCCGGTAGACAGGACGCCTATATGGATAATGAGGCAGGCGGGCAGGTACATGAAAGAGTACCGCGACATAAGAGCCAAGATGAGCTTTTTGGAGCTGTGCGCGACGCCCGAGAAGGCCGCGGAGGTGACTCTGCAACCGATTGACGCACTTGGTGTGGATGCGGCGATCCTGTTTTCGGATATACTGGTGCCGTTGGTACCGATGGGTATCGAGCTAAGCTTCAAAGAGGGTATGGGTCCGGTGCTCGAGCCGGCGGTCAAGACGCTTGCCGATGTTGAGGCGCTTCGGGTGATAGAGCCCGAGGAGGATGTCCCTTATGTCCTTGAGACGATACGGATTTTGCGCAGGGAGCTCGAGGGTCGCGTACCGCTTATCGGTTTTTCCGGTGCGCCGTATACGCTGGCGAGCTACATGGTGGAGGGCGGCAGTTCGAAGAACTTCATCAAGCTCAAGACGATGATGTATAAAGAGAACGCGGCTTATGACGCTCTGATGACGAAGCTCGCGAAGACGGTCATCAAGTACCTGAACGCGCAGATAGCGGCGGGCGCTCAGGCAGTTCAGGTGTTCGACACGTGGGCGGGTATCCTCTCACCGCATGATTATACGACATTTGTGGCGCCGTATACGAAGATGGTCTTAGACGGGCTGAACAGGGAGACAGTACCGGTCATACTATACGCTAACAATTCCGCGACGCTTCTTGCGCTGATGAAGGAAGCGAAACCGGATGTGATGGGCGTTGACTGGCGGATCAATCTCGATGACGCGATAGAAGCGTTAGGCGGCGACATACCGGTGCAGGGGAACCTTGACCCGACAGCGCTCTTCCTGCCACGGGAAGAGATTCCCGCGCGGGCCGAGGAGATACTCCGCATGGGTAAGAAAGCGCCCGGGCACATCTTCAATCTCGGGCATGGTGTACTGCCACCGACTGACGTGGATAATGTGAAAGCGCTTGTCGATGCCGTGCACAACTTTACCGGCTGATACCCTGCTTGATTTATAGCAATAAGAGTTTTGCAAAATACCGCTCTGTCATTGCGAGCGAAGCGAAGCAATCTCGTAGTTAGTTCAAGTAGATGAGATTGCCGCGCTCCTTTTAGTCGCTCGCAATGACGGGAAAATAGCTTATTTTGCGAAAGTCACTCATGATAATATTTTATTCGTTCTGGGGATCATGCCATTTATTCCCCGAACAATTGCCCATGTAAGGCGGGAGCTTTTTTATGGAGACAAAAAAGACCGCTGTTATTCTGATGAATTTAGGCGGACCTGACAGCCTGGACGCTGTCGAGCCGTTTTTGTTCAACCTTTTCTCAGATAAGCAGATAATCAAACTGCCTTTATCGTTCCTTTTGCAAAAAATTATCGCGAAGCGGATCGCGTCTAACCGCGCGAAGAAGGTGATCCCGCGCTACGAGCAGATCGGCGGCGGCTCGCCCATAAACAAGATAACGCAAAGGCAGGCGGATTCGCTTGAAAAGAGGCTAAGCGAAGATCCGCCCAAGGGCGTCTTGTACATCGTGGAACCTGTGATGCGCTACTCGAAGCCCTATTCCGAAGATGTCGTTAAGGATATAATAAAAAGGGGCTGCTCAGATATCGTGGCTGTCACGCTCTACCCGCACTATTCCTGGGCTACGACCGGTTCAAGCATATCTGAGTTATAGCGGGCGCTGAAGAAGACTGGCGCGAATCTGCCGGTGAAGTACGTCAGGAGCTACGCAACAAACGAGGGTTATGTGAGCGCGCTTTGTACAAGGATCAGGGACGGGCTGGCGAAGTTCCCCGACCCGAAAGGGGTGCACCTGCTCTTTAGCGCGCACAGCCTGCCGGTCGATTTTATCAATGCGGGCGATCCGTACTGTGACGAGGTGCAAAGTACGATCGACGCGGTATTAAAGAGGGTGGATGTAAAGAATCACGATCTTGCCTACCAGAGCAGGAGCGGGCCGGTTAAGTGGCTGGAACCAGCTGCCGATGCGACTATCGTGAAGCTTGCCAAAGAAGGCGTGAAGGATATGCTGGTGGTACCGATAAGTTTTGTGTCAGATCATATTGAAACTTTGCACGAAATTGATATAATGTTTAAAGAGCTCGCGACATCTCATGGCGTACAGAACTTTGTAAGGACTGAATCGTTTAATGATTCTGCCGATTTTATACAGGTGCTGAAAGAGTTGGTGCTGAGCGCGTGAGTAGTCGTAGGGTGGGCTGTGCCCACCATAAAAACGCAATGAATCACTAAGTTCACGGAGAAAAAACAAATAAAAAACACTGTGTTCTCCGTGTGTACTCTGTGTCTCTGTGGTTAAAGTAGTAAAAAAATCATAGGAGTAAGCGATGAAAAAGATAGCTGTTATCGGTGCGGGTATCGGTGGTCTCGCGGCGGCGCACACCTTGAAGAAGCTGCGAGATGGCGGGCGGGAGCTCGAGGTGACGCTGTACGAGTCGGCGTCGCAGTGCGGCGGTAAAATTCTAAGTGAGCGCAAGGACGGATTTTTGTGCGAATACGGCCCTAACTCGCTTTTAGATAACAGACCTTCGGCAATGACGCTTTGCAGGGAGGTCGGGCTTAAGGATAAGATCCTCAGGAGCAACGACGCCTCCAGGAAGCGGTTCATCTTTTCAAAAAACGCGTTGCATTATCTGCCCGAGGGGGCGGGTTCATTTTTTACAAGCGGGCTTTTGTCGTTTAGCGGTAAGCTTAGGATAGTCGCCGAGCTGTGGCAGAAGAAGGGCGACCCGACAAAAGATGAGACGATACGGGAATTTGCGTACCGGCGCCTTGGGAAAGAGGCTTATGATAAGCTGTTAGACCCGATGATAACCGGTATCTTCGCCGGTGACCCGACAAAGATGAGCCTTATGACGTGCTTTACAAGGATACATGAGCTTGAGATGGAGTACGGCGGTCTCATCAAAGCGATGATGAAGCTTGGTATGGAGAAGAAGAAAAAAGGCGAAAAATCCGGTGGCCCCGCCGGTCCGGGCGGTACGATAGTATCGTTCAAGGATGGGTTACAGGAGCTGATCGACGCGCTTTATGACGAGCTGAGGGATATCACCGAATTAAGCGCGAAAATCACTTCTGTAAGTAAAGTCGGTGATGAATTCATCCTGACCGTAGAAAAGGGCGGCGACTCGAAAGAGGTGCGGTACGACCGCGTGATAGTCTGTACACCCACTCATGTCATGGTCAAGATGCTACAACCGCTGAGCAGAGCGGTTTCCTATGAGCTTGGCAGGATACCTTACGCGTCTGTTTCGGTGATTGCGCTTGGCTTCAATGAGTCGGATCTGAACCGGCCGCTTGACGGGTTCGGGTTCCTGATTCCTCATTCAGAGAAGCAGGAGATACTCGGGTGCCTCTGGACGTCGAGCATATTCGCGCACCGGGCACCGGACGGGAAGGTGTTCTTGCGAATAATGGCGGGCGGTATGCGGCGGTCGGAGCTTGTGGAAAAGAGCGATGATGAGCTCACCGCGCTCGCTTTGCGCGGATTAAAGTCCACAATGGGGCTTGAGGCGACACCGGTATTCCAAAATATATACAAGCACAAAAAAGCGATAATCCAGTTTCATGTAGGGCATAAGGTCATCTCTGACAATATTCAAAAAGAGCTGGCAAAATTCCAGGGCATCTACCTTGGGTGCAACACGTACGGCGGGATCGGTATCGATGGGGCAGTGAAGAGTAGCGTCGAGGCGGCGCTGGATGCTGCAAAGTGAGCGCGGGTGAGCTATGAGAATAACCAATGCATTGACACTCGGCAGGCTGGCGGCGGCCGTAATCTTATTGGCGGTGTTCACCATCGACACGCTGTCGGCAAAAGTATTCTCTTTGTTCTTAATACTTTTCGCGCAGGTGTCAGACTTTCTTGACGGGTATCTCGCAAGGTCGCGCTCACTGGTCACAAATTTCGGTAAGCTCTTTGATCCGTTGGCTGATTGTATTTTCTTCATCACCCTTTTCGGTTGTTTCACATTGATCGGTTATATGCCTGTATGGATGTTCCTTATACTTCTGTTCAGGGAGTTGATGATAACCTCATTTCTGCGGCCATACTTTTCTTACAAAAAAATAGTCCTGTCAGCCAAGATGAGCGGTAAGGTAAAGACCGCGGCACAAGGCATCGTCGCGAATATCGTGATAGTATTTCTTATATTAAACCACTTGACAAGCGCGATAGATGGAGAGATATATAAAATGATATCTTTATGGTGCTTCTTCATAATAATAGTGCTTTCACTATATTCGCTGACAGAATATCTCAGAGAATTAAAAGAATAACGAGCGTGTCCTGCAAAGTGATTTAATCCCTTGATTTTTTCGCAGATAACACTATATTTAAGGATATAGTAGAATTTTATCATAGGAGGCGGCATGATGCCGCAATCAATATATTAGCAAAACAAGATAATTTCACGCAAATTGAAAGTTTTGTGAGTTATTGCTTGACTTATTTCATTAAAAGAGGAAACATAATGTTTCATCTAATTGGGTAGTATTCGAGCTTAGTGCCTGGCTTTAATTAAAGTGATTAACAAAACTTTGGAGTAGGAAATTATCATAGGAGGGAGCATGGAAAACCCGATTAAGATTGCGATGAAGATGGAGATCGATGGCATGGCGTTTTATAAGGAAGCCGCCAGGGAGACGAAGAACCCTTTAGGGAGTAAGATGTTCCTGTCGTTCGTCGAGGATGAGCGCAAGCACCTAAAAACATTAGAGATGCTGTTTAAGGGTGTTGCGTTCGATCTGATCGATGAGGCGTTTAAGGGGGACGGGCCGAGGAAGAGGATACAGACGGTCTTCTCCAGGGCTAAGGAGGAGATGGAACAAGGCGAGGTAAAATCAGAAGCGGAAGCGGGTGAGGTCAAGGCGTTACAAATAGCCATGGATATGGAGAAAGAGGGCTATGACTACTACGTTGATATCGCGGATAATTCTGATAACGATGAGATAAAGAAGCTGTTTCGGATGTTAGCCGAAGAGGAAGACCAGCATTATAAGATGCTGCAGAACACGCATACGTACCTGACCGACACCGGTAACTGGTACTTGTGGGATGAGATGGGCGTGATCGACGGGGGGTAGGGGAGCCGAGCCGGTCTACTGTTTAAGGTACTCCAAAGTGAAGTAATCCTCGCTTATCTCGTGGCTGTGTTTCATGAAGAATATCTCGATAGTCGTAACGGTATCGCTTCGAGACATATCATCCACCTCATACTTTGTGGCGGGGTGCTTTGCGTCAGGCCTGACGAGCTTATGTTCTAACGTAGTGAATTTCTTTAGCAATTTACCATCTTTCGAGAAGTACAGCTTCTCCCACGGGAAATAGTACGGGGTATTTACCATAAGGATTTGCTGGTAATAATCGCGGTCATCATCCCTGGAGGTGAGTTCGATGACAACGCACCTGTGTTTCCTCTTGTACCTGTCCTTCGTGACGATGTCTATATCATACTTACCGGTGATCATCTCGTTCGTCACAATATCCTCATAAGTGAGGTCGCTGCCCAAAAACGGCTTCTTGCGCGCATTCTCGTCTAATAAAACGCCCTGCTTGAGTTTCGGCATGTACAGGTACATCTCCTTCCCGAGTTTCAATAGCCGCACTTTTGAGTCGGCGGACGGGACGATCACTTTGATGAGCGCTTTATCCTCACCGATAAAATATGCCTTGTATATCTTCTCTTTCACTGTCCCGTCTTTATATCTTATTGTCATCTTCGCTTTATACTCTAAGGTGCTAAAGTAGTTAGAGGTATCATAATATTCGGCAAAGGCGTCGGTGGTAAGCGGTTTCTTCGCAAAACTTCCGCCTGCAAAAAGGAGCGTGATTATAAAGATTATGCTGATTATTCGTTTCATAATTTACTTTTATAGTAATATCACAAATCACATTTTTTTTGAAACATTATTTTCTAAGAAATTGACAACGCATTACCCTTGTGTTAATCCTTATGAATAAGAAAGAGGTTATTTATGACAAAGAAAGAGACATTGACCGAATTAGAGGATATCGCGCGTAAGCTCTCTTATGAGGTTTCTTATGATGCGCTGAAGAAGGCGGCTCCTTATGTCAGGAGCGGCGGCGTAAAGTTAAAAGAGAAAAAGATGATATTGATCGATAAAGGTATCAGTATCGATAAGAAGATACGCGTCATCTTAGAGGTGATAAGCGTTGAGCCGTTAGAGGGGATATTTATAAAACCGTATATAAAAGGGCTTATTGAGAAGTTTTATCAGGCGAATCTTAAAGTTACATAGGTGGCGGTATGAAGTATGTCGCGGACAGTATGCTTGGCAGGCTGGCGAAATGGCTCAGGGTGGTCGGTTGTGACGTCACCTATTTTCGCGATATCGATGATGATGACCTCATCAGCTACGCGAACGATACTAAAAGGGTCATCCTGACAATGGATACTTTATTCAGGCTTGCCTGTTTATAGGGTTTGATACCTCGCAGCTCTGTTGCGGGGTAGTTCATTGATTAAAAGAAAACGCATCGATGCGTTTTTTTTGTGCATGATAATGATTTTAGGGTACAATTAAAGGAGGTGGTGAACCACTTTAATATCGACATTCATAAAGGCCTGTTAGGCAGGTGCCTGCAATGTAACGAAAAGTTAGCGGATATTGACAAGTGCGCCGCCAAGGGGCTGGTGCCGGTGCCGGTGCATGTGTATGATACTAACGAGAGATTTTCAATAAATTTGAAATCCACCTTCTAAGAAGGTGGTTATGTAATAGCTACGGGAATATATACTATCTGGCAACGCACAAAGAGAGGAGCCTGATGGAACTGGACAGGCTGTTATGATATGTTGAAAATATTTACGAAAATAAAGAACTTTGTCCTGAGAAAGATACGCTCTGAAGAGTATGACAGGTTAGACGAGTTCTTCTTCAAAGAGCAGCAGTTTAGAACCTACAATGACAATAAGCTAAAGAACACGTTAGCTCTGCTCACCACCAAACAAAGGGAAGTATTCAGGCTCATACCGGTATTGATACACTATAATGACAAGTCGCTGCCGGGTTTTATAAAATCGTACAAGGCTATGCGCGGCGTATCGGGCTTTGCTCTGACAGATGACACAAAGAGGTTGTTGAAGAAGTATTTCAACCGGTCAAATCCAAGGAGCCCGAAGCTGCAATGCAATGCTGTCGAGCTTTTGGCGCTCATCGGTTCCTTAGGTTCTGTCGCGCAGACAAAGGCATCGGACTTCGATTTCTGGATATGTACAGATTTCAATAACTTCAGCCGGCAGCAGTTGCAGGAGCTCAGGCAGAAACTGGATATAATAGAGAGATGGGCAAAAAAAATCGCCGACCTGGATATCTTTTTCTTCATGATGGATATCAAGCATGTCCGCTCTAACTATTTTGGTGAATCAGGCGCCCAGAGCAGCGGGACAGCCTTGGGAAAGCTGCTCAAAGAGGAGTTTTACCGGAGCGCGACGTACGTTTGCGGCAAGCTGCCTTACTGGTGCATCATCTCTCCTGCGGCGGATGATGAAGAATACATGGATGACGTCGATTTCCTGAGGAACTATACCAGGTTCTGCGAAGATAACTATCTGGATATCGGTAATGTCCACAAAATATCCAAGAGCGAGTTTTTTGGCGCCGCGTTGTGGCAGATCGTGAAGGGGTGGCGCTATCCCTTCAAGTCTATCTTGAAGATGGCGCTGTTAGAGCGGTATCTAAGCCTTGAAGCCACTTCCGAGCTACTTTGCAACAAGTTGAAGAAGAGCGTATTCGATGATCCGTCAGACCCAAAAAACGACCCGTATATCCTGCTCTTTGACAGTATCCTGAACTTCTACGTAGAAAGAGGTAATGAGAAGGATTTAGAGATAATCAAAAAATGTTTTTACATAAAAATCGGTTTGAAAGGGCGCGAGATATTAAGTGACACGCCCTTGAAGAGCAGTAAAAACGGGGTGAAGGAGCAGTATCATGAGATGCTAAGAGGGTATTTCAGCTTCTTTAACCAGGACATCCAGGCTTACAGGCGCTTAGAGACTTTTGATGACTGGCCGGTCAGGGAGATAAATCATTTTATACATGATATCGACAATGCGCTTTTAAATATGTATAAGCGGATAATAAAGGTAGTGAAGATAGGTGAGGATGTTATCATCAGCGACACCGACCTGACGATAATCGGCAGGAAGATCCAGAGCATATTCCGCAGACTACCGAACAAGATACCGCTGATCGCCGCCCTTCACAGCGCCGGTAATATCGGCAGTATCACGCTGCATCAGGAGCAAAGGGACAAGTGGGACGTATATTTCGGTACGAAGCGCGTCCTGACCCCGGTTTTGGATCCGCAAAGCGCGATCTACTCCTCAAAAGACATATTTGATATCATCGGCTGGGTGGTTTTAAATGAGTACTATAAAAGCGGCGTATACTTATTTGTCAGATCAAACTATTACAACCATTCATCCGGTGAGCTGAAAAGCATTATGGAGAAGCTGCGCGACAGTTTCCTCCCTGTCGATATATCCTCTATCCCCGCAAAGGAGCTTTTGCAAAAGAATGAACTGAAGAAGTTATACGTCATCGCGAACTACCTGAAGTACACCTCTTCTGTGATAGACAACATTCGTATTTTCTATTTAAACAGCTGGGGCGAATTCTTCTATAAGAAATTTGAGGGGGTAACGCCGGCGATCTCTTTTTTCAACAGCACCTATATCGACAGGACATTCAATTATGACCTCTTCTCGAAGGATCTGGAAGTATATATCCCGAAGAATGTCGTGGGGCGCCAAAATAGCGCGAACCAACGGTTGAAGAAGACGCTTGCAAGGCTCGGAGAGAGCTTCCGCCAGAAATATAATGATGAGGAGTATTGCCGTTTTATAACCATTGTCGACGAAAAGAGAGCGATCTTTTATTTAAGTGATCATCAGCTTAAAGTATCATATTTTGGCAGCCGGCAGAACATGTACAGTTTTTTTGAGATGCCTACTTATAAAAGGAGAGTCGTTACAGTAATAGACGATTACGCCGCGCTCGGGCACCTGAAGATAATGTTTGCCAGGGCGAGATACGGTCAGATAGATATCATGCTCATGCCGCTGCCAGGCGCTAAGACTGATGTCATGGTGATAGATGAAGTCGGGAACATGAACCATTGCGCCACAAAAGACAACAACGTGCTTTATTACTATTTATCGCACCTGAAGAGATTTATCAAGAGTACGGTCATCAGTATTGTCCATAATGAGACCGGCTCACCGGTATACGGGCGCAGCGATATACAGATCAGGTTCAGCAAAGTAAGTTTCCAGGATAATAAATATTATTTACTGGATTCAACGAAGGCGGCCAACAAGGAGATTGCCGCGCTTAAACTGCACCCGCACCAGTTAAAAATGGAAAAGGGAATAAATAAAGCCGGTGAGGATGGTTATATAATATCATTAGAGGATGAGGTGCTCGATGACTCAGAGTACCCTGACATCTTAAACGAAGTAATGAAAAGGATAAAGAGACTGCGTAGTTCTGGTAAGAGTTATGACGTTTTTATTACAGAACTTTCGCTTGATACAAGCTTCAAAAAGAAATTCTGCCCGCATTTTTCATCCACAGCACATTTCCTAATCTACAAGAAAATCTTAGAAAGCAAGTTAAACCTGTGAAATAACTAATCATATAATATCTCGATGTTAAGAGCGCATTCTTTAGTAAAAAATGTAAAAAAAAAATCTTTTTACTTAAAATACTTGATTAATAGATACTAAATATAGTATATTGTACGGCATTAATGTGCACAAAGAAAGTGTACCAATAAAGCTTCAATGAGCTTGAATATAAAAACAGGTGTAAATACATAAAGTTACCTTATAATGAGAAGTTATTTAAAATCAATTGTTAATATCATAATATTAGTGGTGTTGCTTAGCGCATGCTCTTTTGCTCCTGATGTTGTCAAGTTCCAGCAAAAAGGGAACGACCTATTTGGTAAGAAGAGGTATAAGGAAGCAATTGTCTATTATGAAAAAGCGTTGGAGCTAAACCCTAATAGCGCGGCGCTGAATTTTAACATCGGTCTTGCCTATAGGAAGTTTAACTTATACAAAAAAGCGATACCGTATTTTATAAAAGCGATTGAGTTAGAGGACGCCGAGAAGAAGCAGATAAAATATGAGGGTTTGTTAGAAGAAGCGTACAAATTCATTTACACAAAAGAAGTGGAAGTTGTTGATTCTATAAGCGCTTATGAAAAATTCTTAAGTACGTTCCCGTCATTGATGGTGAAGTATGCCCTCCCTGGCAGATTAGAAGAGTTGAAATATTTTCAAGAAACTGCTGAAGAACGCCTGCAGGAGCTGATCTTTAATGAAGTAAAATTAACGAATGTACCGCGGGCGTATGAACTTTATATGCAGTATTATCCTAACAGCAAATATGTAAAAGAAGCCCGCTTACTTTTAGATACCCTTAGGTTTGAATTAACAGAGCAGGAAAACACATTTGAGGCTTACAAAGAATTTGTGACAAAATACCCTGACAGCGCTTTTGTGGATGAAGCGCAGTCAAATTTAGACGACCTTATATATGAAGATTATAAATTTAAAGAGAGTTTTAAGGCCTATGAGGAGTTTGCGTCATTATACCCTGACAACATCCATCGCGAAGAGGCGTTTGATAAGTTATATGCGATGCTCAAGGATAAGGATGATGTTGAATTGTATGAACGCTTTGTCTCTAAATTCCCTGATGCGATGCAAGCAAAAGAGATACGAGCGGAAATAGACAAACTAAGGTACGAAGAAGTCAAGAAGAAGGCTACCTTTGAGGCTTATGAGGATTTTGTCTACAGTTATCCTTAAAGTAAATATATAAAAGCCGCGAGACACAAATTAGTACAGCTGCATTACGAAAAGGCGAAGCAGATCAATACGGCAGAAGCTTTTGATGAATTTATCGAGATATATAAGGACTCTAAGTACGCTGTGGTCGCAAAGGAGAAGAGGCTTGCTTTAGCATTTAAAAATGTAAAGAAACAGAATACAAAGGAAGGGTATTTAGCCTTTATCAAAGAATACCCGATGAGTAAGTATTTAGAGGATGCTCAGAAGCAGTTAATGGAGCTTGAGTATGAGGAAGCGTTAAAGCGTAATGATATTATATCATTGCGGCGGTTCGCAAAAAAATATAGCGGTAGTGTTTATTCTCCGGAGATAAAAAATAGATTAGACGAGATGAAGTTTGAAGAGATAAATGATTTAGATACCGTATCTGAATTAGAAGCGTTTATTATTGGTAACGCGGGTACAGAACACGCTCTTGTTGCGAAGCGGAAGTTAGACCGGATAAAATTCAAAAAGATAGAAAACAGTAATAATGTAGTAGAGATACTTGAGTTTATTAAAGCAAACCCGAACAACAGGTTTATTGAGGATGCCCACGAGATATTGGATAAGTTAAGGTATCTGGCGGCTATCAAGCATAACCAGCTCCCTGACCTGGAATATTTTTTAGAGAAGTACCCTGACTCAAAATTCGCCGGTGATATCAGGCGAAGGGTCAATGATCTTAAGACTGCTGAGATCCGGGCGTTTCAGGATGTCAATGAGCTTGAGTTGTATATCAAGGAGAACCCTGGCAGCGATTTTATCCCTTATGCTCAGAATCAAATCGAGAAACTTCAGTATAATAGAGCGCTGGAACAAGGTACTATCAAAGCTCTTGATTTCTTTATAAGAATGCACCCGGAAAACAGGTATATACCAGAGGCGCAGGAGAAGCTTGAAGCTTTAATACAGAAGCGGGATCAGCAAAAGAGGCTTGCGGAGCTTAAGAAAAAGATGAGCTTAAGAGCGGTATTAAAGTATTCTGATGAAAGTGAATTGACTGTCTATGATGTTTCTTTCTCTTATGAATACAACAGGCAGCCGTCATACACATTGATACCGGCAATTGACACGAAGGCTTTAGGGTTTGAAGTTGAGCGCGCCAAGGTCAAGTCAAGCTATATCAATCCATTGCTTGATCTTAGCTCCATTAACCTGACATACAAAAAAAAGGGGGCGCTATTAGGGATGTTTGGTAAGAAAGCTAAAGTCCTTAAAAGGCTCAGGCTTGCTTATACATCAGATATGGCGCGCGACTTAAATGGCGCGTGGAACAAAATTTACTTACCGGCACTAACCAGCGATGACCCCGCAACTTTTTATACTGAAGTGTATTTAGTCGCAAAGTATGAACATAGCGGAAAGGAGTTCAGGGAGCAGCTTTTTGAGTATAGCCCTTCTGAACCATTTATTGTTGGTATTACATTCAAAAGAGTAAAGGCAGAGCCGCAAAAGTAATAGAAAACAATGACATGAAATTGAAAAAATATCTACGAATAATACTACCCATACTTACGATGTTTTATTGTCTCGCGTGTAATAAGGGAAATGATGCGGCTGGTGATACCGACAAGCCGGACCCTCTCACTAATGCCATCAAACTTGAGGTTATTACTGATAAACAAGGGTATGACGCGGGTGACGAGATCAGGCTCTCATTCAAGATAAATAATATATCTGCTGAACCTGTCAACTTAAATGCCGCCGAGCTGACAAAGCTATCTGACTATTTTAAAATAGGTATAATCCACGACAACAAAATCTCGTATATAAAGGCGGAAATATCCGCGTTCCTGAACAAGACCATCAAACGAAAAAAATCACTGTTGAGCATCAAGCCCGGAGACGCCGTCGGCGGCATCATCTTATTGCGCGTAAACCCCATCCGCAGGCTCACAGATATCCCATACAGCGCGAGCGCCCTGTTCATCACGTACAGCGTCAGGCCAGAGGACTACCCTAAGGGGGTGCAGGTGTTTTATAATAAGGTGACCGGAGAATATAGCAGTAATGAGACGAAAATCCGCATCGCTTCCACAGGTTATGAAAAGCGGTTTGAGCAGTACGACCCGAAGGACTATGCGGTAAGCTACCATAAGCTGACCGCCCCGAGTACGGATATTCTTGTTTTAGACGGTTTTGATTTTAATAACCCTGACGGCAGGTTGACGAAGGATGAGCTGAAAGACACCAATTATGTAAGAGTATTTAAGGATAAATCGAACCAGACTGTATTCATGGAGTTTTATGTGGATAACAGGTTTATGAAATATGCGAAGCTTCTTCGGAACAAAAATGGCGGTATATCAGATTTCCTGATCTACTATAAGAACGGCCTTATCGATATGCGCTACGAGGTGATAAGAGACGAAAGCGGTAAAGCGTTGCGCTGGGACAGGTATGCCATAGACCTTGAGAATGAAAAGGATATCTATTTAGGTTATTTAAAGATTTCTACGGCTGGTGAAATAAAGAGGATATCAGAACTTTTGGTTGGTAATGGTAAGACGTTCAAGCGGTTCATTTATAACGATGCGGGGAAGGTGGCCAGCCGCGAGGAGGTTGTGCCGCCGGTATCGCAGATAACCATCGACCGGAAATATTAACAGCAGATATTAACAGCAGTTTACAGTTCATTTAACTTGAATTCCTCCATAATATCCTTCAGCTCTTCAGACAGGTTATACATCTGCTGGGCGGACTCTGACATCTCGGCCACCGAGAGTTTCTGGTCTTCCGCCGCGCCCGCGACATTTTCCGTAGCGTTCTTGTTCTCTTGGGAGAGTGCGGCTACATCTTTGACGTGAGTCTCTATCTCCTGAGTCTTTTTCAGATGAGAACCGGTGAGGG
>JAJRZU010000014.1 GCA_024275075.1 Deltaproteobacteria bacterium
CTTCGCTGCCCGCGGCTTTCGCAGGGTCTTTCAGCCCCCAGTGGATCCTTTTGATATCTCCGGAGAATACCGGGCAGTTTTCGTTCGCGTCGCCGCAAAGTGTGATCACGGTATCGATATCGCTGGCTGGTATATCATCTACATGCTCTGATTTTTGTTTCGAGATGTCTATACCGATCTCCTTCATAACTTCGACCGCCCTTGGGTTCACGCCCTGCGGGTCGGTGCCGGCGCTGAAAATATTTGTACCCGCAGGCATAACGCTCTTCGCGATCCCTTCGGCCATCTGGCTCCGGCACGAATTACCGGTACATAAAAATAGTATCCCTTTCATTAAACAACCTCCTATTGAAATTCATTTTTTAACCACAGGGTAGCAGAGTAGACACAGAGTGCACAGAGCGTTCTGTTTTAAAAAGTTTTCTCTTTGAACTATCTGCCTGACTCCGTGCACTCTGCGGTTAATATAGCAGCATCCATGAAAAATCACACGAGATAGTTAAACATATACCCGGTAAGAAGCCGCGGTGACCCCGAAAAATATGGCGATCAGTTGCAACTTCATCGCGCGCCGGAGCATGATCTTCACCGAATCGTAAATGAAAAAATTTACCGCCCCACCGATGTGGGTGTCTGCGCTCAGCCCCATCACGCCGTATGTCAACCAGTCAACGATCTCTAACAGCAAGATGACCCGCCCTTTTTATCTCCACCTTCGCAGCACGACGCTTTCTTCGCCTTATCCTCGAGTTTCTTGTCAAGCTTCTCCACAAGTTTCGCGATAATGCCCTTCTTTTCCTTCTTCTCTTTTTTGGTACTATTATTCATGTCAACCTCCTATATTTAACCGTTTGGTTATATAATTTCACTAAAATAAAAACAGGCGCGCCTGTCAATAATAATTATTTATAACATCTACTTACAACATATTGTTGTGCGGTCGGCAGCATCTAATTTCTTAAGGTCGCTTATCGCCGTATCATCATCCTTGAGCCACATCTTAACATGCTTGAGTATGACTTTTGTCTGTAAATCATTACAATTCAAATAGTAATTCGTCCAGAACCCGTCCTGCTCGTCTAAGATGATGCCCGCCTCCTTCATCTTCCTGAGATGGCGTGAGATACTCGGCTGGGTCACCCCCAAAACAAAAGCCAGCTCACAGACACACATCTTCCTGTGAGATAACAGCGCAATAATGCGGAGCCTGTTCTTATCGGCGAATATTTTGAATACCTTGGCTAACCTGTCCATATCACATAACCACCCTGTTATATAATTTAACAACGAACGATTGGTTTGTCAACACTTTTTTATTTGCCATCTAAATGGCGAATGGTTTTAATGGAGGATGTTTTGATGAGCAGCCCAAATTATCAAAAACTTGCTGACACAAAATACTTGACGTTACCTTTATTTGATTAGTCGTAAACTCCTTAACCTTTCCCAATTCGATTCCATTATGTCGCGTTTCATCCTTCAACGCCCCCCCCTAAGAGCTGTAAAAAGAAGAAACTGCGTTTGGGTAGATTCCATCAGCAAGCCTTAAAAAAGTAAAAAAACAATATTCCAAGATCTCAGGTTGTTTTTTTTAATGCAAAAAAATCCTTTATTTAGCCGCTATTATGTTATATAACAAGTTGTTGCAATTAATTACCACTTTCTAAGGCAGGTGGCTTTAAGGCAGGACTCTATAAGAGCCCATTTGGCTTTTACAACTAATGTTGCATAGTACGTCATTCCTGAAGGCTTTTATCTGGAATCCAGCCGCTTGCGATAGCACATGGATCCCCGATAGAAGCGCTCGGGGATGACGGTGGGTAACAACAGTAAGATACCCTTATTGGTTAAAAATAAAATCTATGAACGGGAGATAAACATGGTGAAAGATATCAAGAAAGTAGCAATCTTATTCTCTGGCGGGCCTGCCCCCGCCGCCAATGACGTTATCGGCGCCGCCGGTATCAGCTTCTTGAACGCTGGCATAGAAGTCGCCGGTATCATGCAGGGTTATAAATACCTCGAGAACTTTTCTGACAAGAATAAACTGGTCAGGGATAAGCACTACTTAGACCTTCAGATAGAGGATCTTACTCAGGCGCGGCTTAGAAGGGATATAATAATCAAGACCTCCCGCGCGAACCCGGGTAAGCTGATCAAGAAACCGGCGGACTTAGAGGACCCTGAAAAGACCGCTAAGCTATCGAAGCTACTGAATTCGTTGAGGTATCTTAACGTTGACGGGCTTATCTCCATTGGTGGCGATGATACGCTCAAGACAGCGAACTACCTGTACCTGTACCAGAAAGTGCGCGGGGAGAAGGACCCGATATCGGTGATACACGTGCCCAAGACGATCGACAATGATTATGACGGTATCGACTGGACTTTCGGGTTCATGTCCGCGGTGAACTACATCAGCAAGGCGATCAGGAACATCGCTGCGGACGCACGTAGCACGAACGCCTTTTTCATCGTGGAGATAATGGGCAGGAAAGCGGGCTGGCTGACTTACGCGTCAGGAATCGCCGGCGGCGCCATAAAGATGATCGCGCGCGAGGACATACCGACCGTCCAGCTTGACCTTGATAAATTGACTGACGAGATATCCGACCTCATGATCGAGCGGATAAAGAGCGGTAAGCGCTACGGTGTCATCTGCGTCGCCGAGGGTCTTGGTGAGATGCTGCCCGATGAGCTTAGGCCGAAGGAGACCGACCTGCACGGTAACATCCTTTTGCGAAAGGCGAATATCGGTGAGATACTCGCGGAGCAACTCGAGCGCGCGCTTAAAGCGAAAGCCGCGAAAGAGAAGCTGCCCGTCTCCACCATCAAGGGCGTAAAGGAGGGCTATGAGGCGAGATGCGCCAACCCGACAGCGTTTGACAGACTACTTGCGTCACAGCTTGGATACGGCGCGTACAGGGCGATGATCGAGCTCGGCCTCACCGGCTATATGGTGAGTGTGGAGAACCAGCTGAGCCACAAAGTCGTGCCTTTTGGTGAGCTTATCGATAACGAGACATTGACTACAAAGATCCGGTTCATTCCTGACGGCGATTTCAAGAACCTCGCGCGGGCATTGGAGTTCCGGCGCAAGCACGAGTAGTTGTAGGGTGGGCTGTCCCCACCAATAAAAACTTTATTGTCTGACAACGATCGCCGCTAACTGAAACAGGCTGTCAACCAGAGCGATCCGTAAAAACATTATTATGAGCAGTACAATGATCGGAGATATATCCATCCCCATACCATGGACGGGCAGGAACTTCCTGACACGGTACAAAACCGGTTCTGTCGCCCTGTACAAGAATACAACGATCGGGCTGTACGGGTCAGGGTTCACCCATGATATGAGCGCCCTGATGATTATAATCCACATGTAGATACTCAGCCCCACATCTAATATGACCGCTATCCCTTTAATAATATTACCTAATATAAACATATACTTCTACCTTAGCTCCTTGATAGTTTTTTTGACCGCTCACAGGCGATGTTGACCGCTTTTATCAGGCTGCCTTTCACGCCGTCTTCGTCGAGCACTTCGAGCGCCTTTATCGTAGTACCGCCCGGCGAGGTGACGCTCTCTTGCAGTATTGCCGGGTGCGCATTGGTGGATATCGCCATCTGCACCGCACCGAGCGTCGTTTGCAAAGCGAGCTTGAGCGCAAGATCCCTGCCGAGCCCCACGGAGACACCGGCATCGCTAAGCGCCTGAATAATATAGAATATATACGCGGGTCCGCTACCGCTCAGCGCTGTCACCGCGTCTAAGAGGGCTTCGTCTTCGAGCACGAAGCTGAAACCGACAGAATCGAACAGTTTTATCGTGCTCTCTTTACCCGCCTTCTTGCAGTTCTCATTGAAATAGATACCGGTAGCGCCTAACATCACCTGAGCCGGTGCGTTCGGCATGACCCTGACGATCTGCGGCTGTACGTCCAATGATAACCGCTTCCTGATAAATTCCTCGGTAATGCCGGCCGCTATCGATATTATGACCTTTGTCTCATCGACGGCGTCCTTCACCTCATCAAGCACGGCGCCCATGTTGTTCGGCTTCACGGCAAGGATGATGATGTCACTGTCCTTGACAAGCTTGACATTCTTCTTCTCGCCGCTTACCTTGTACTCTTTCGTCATGTGCTTCAGCCGCGCACCGTCCTTGTCCGAAACAGTGATGCTTTTCGCCGCAGCCGCCTTCGATTTGATGATGCCACGCACAAGTGCTTCGGCCATCTTACCAGCGCCGATGAAACCAATACTCTCTTTTATCATGCCGCCTCCTCTTTTTTGACACAAGATAACGAATATTTGTATAATTTTCAGATTATCGTTGCGTTGCGCTTCGCTTAACTTAACAGCAACTTACGCACTTGATAATATTTTTCTAACCACAGAGTTCACAGAGGGTTTTGTTTCAAAATATTTGCTTCGTGAACTCTGCATACCTCTTAGTGAACTTAGTGGTTTATTTCGCAATTTTTATGGTTGGCACAACCCACCCTACACTATATCAGGTCAATCGTTACGCTTGGAAGCTTAAAGTTTCACCAAATATAGCCACGCCGCTGGCGTGTATGAGGTAAGAATGCTGTGCACATTCGTACAAGTCCGCGAGCGGAGAACAGGTAAATTGTTACGCTTACTTGCGCTCCCCGAAGATGGCGGTGCCGATTCTTATGTATGTTGCGCCCTCTTGTATCGCCACTTCGTAGTCGCCGCTCATCCCCATTGAAAGCCCTTTTAGCGCCTCCTCTCCTAACCTGTCGTTTATGTCTCCCTTCAACTCCCTCATAGCTTTATAATATTGCCTGGAATCCTCTTTGTCAACACTGTAAGGCGGAATTGTCATCAAACCGCGCAGTTTTAGGTTATTAAGCAGCAAAATCTCCTTTGCGGCGTCACACGCGTCAGCCGGAGTAACCCCGCTTTTTTGCCCCTCCCCTGCGATATTCACCTGAAGCATCACGTCAAGCGCCTTACCGGTATCATTACAATGTTTGTCTAATATGCGCGCCAGTCTGACGCTGTCCAGAGAGTGCACCATATCAAAACAGCGTGCGGCGGTCTTCGCCTTATTACTCTGCAAACGACCGATAAAGTGCCACCGCATACCTTCCTTTGTATGCTTCACCTTCTCCTTCGCCTCTTGTATCCGGTTCTCACCGAAATCCCTTAGGCCTGCGTCGTACGCCTCGATGACCCGATCGATACCAAAAGTTTTGGATACGGCGATAAGGGTTACCTCTTTCTGGTTCCTCCCCACCGCTTTAGCCGCGTCATTGATTCTTCTTAAAACATCAGCCAGATTATTTTCAATCATCATATATTATTGAACAAAATATTAGTTTTGTCAATACTTTAATGGAATTGATGGTTTTTCAAGAGGGGCTTTGATCTGCTATAAAGATTTTGTTCTGATACTGACACAAAACTCTTGACGTTACCATGGCATACTTTAATGGCACATGGCGTGACACTCAATCTCTACTTTAGAGAACTTTAGAGATGCTGCCTTTACTTTAATTTAAAAATGCCATATAGTTATAGCAAGCAGGAAGAGCAGCGAAAAAACAGGGGTGACCATGGCAAAAGTGTCTGTAGTCAGATGTGAAGATTATGACGAGGGCAGGCTCGCAAAGAGCATATCGCGCGGCATCGACAATATCGGCGGGCTGAGCGGCCTCATCGGGCGCGGGGATACGGTGCTGCTCAAGCCGAACCTGCTGACCGCGAAATCGTCGATATCGTGTATCACTACCAATGCGCGATTTGTCAAAGTATGCGCGAAGCTTGTGCGGGATTACGGCGCCAAACCCGTCGTCGGGGACAGCCCACCGATATCCAGCGCCCATAAGGTAGCGGTGAAGACCGGTCTTTATGACGAGCTGAAAAAGATCGGTGTCGATATCATCGAGTTCAACACGCCGGTGAAGCTCCCTGCAAGAGATAACGCAATATTTAAGGACCTTTACGTCGCGAAAGAGGCTCTTGACGTTGACTCGATTATCAACCTCCCGAAGGTGAAGACCCACACGATAATGACCCTTACCGCCTGCGTTAAGAACATGTTCGGTACGGTTATCGGTAAGCAAAAGTCGCTATGGCACCTGAAAGCGGGCGTGAGCCCGGGAGCTTTGGCGCGGATGTTCCTTGACCTGTACTATGCCAACCCGCCCGCCCTCACTATCGCCGATATGATAACCGTGATGGAAGGCGACGGCCCGGGCTCTGGTACTCCCAGGGACGTCGGGCTGGTGGTTACCGGCAGAGACTGCGTCGCGATGGATAGCGTGATATGCGAGATCCTGCGCATACCGAAAAATATCGCGTATATACAAAAAGTGGCGAAGGAGCTTCGTGACCCGTCAGCGGACATAAGCAATATCGACATCATCGGTGAGGATCCGCGCGCGCTTGCCGGCGAACTGAACGGTATCGCGCTGCCAAAACGCACCGACGCGGACTTCGGCCTGCCCCACGCCATGAAGAACATGTTAAGGAACATGCTGACGAGCAAACCGGTAATTGACAAAAATCTCTGCGAATATTGCCGCTCGTGCGAGGCTATCTGCCCGGTAGACGCCGTCAAAGTGACTAAAGATAGCGTCGCGTTCGATTACGACAAGTGCATAAGGTGCTATTGCTGCCAGGAGATATGCACGTATAAGGCGCTGAAGATCAAGGAAGGTTCGCTTTTACGGCTTAAGAACATTTTCACAGGATAACACAGCCTCAATTGCTACCCCTCCTTATTTGTTGTTACGCTTCGTGCCTATAGAGGCTTCACTTCGTTCAACGGCAACCTATGGGCTTGTTTTGTTTTGTTGTGTTGAGCAAAGCGAAACACAACCTACGGTTCACTCTAGAGGCTTCACTTTGCTCAACACAACGGCCTAATCGTGACAAAATCTTTGCACATAACTACGCTTGTCGTAAAAGCCCCATCCCTAATCGGTGAAGCGTTAGGCTTCAAAAAATTTCGGCGCCTTCGGCGCTAAAGGGTAAAAAGGTAAAAAGGCTAAAATTTAATTGTCCTCGCTACTCGCACGCCGTTGAAGCTGAAACGGAAACCAGGGAGGTAGTTGTGGTCACGGAACCCCCCGCGAAAGCTCTCCGGGTAATTGCCGTTCCAAGACCCGCCGCGCAAACAACGCGTGCCGCGCGAAGTCGGCGCGCTGAAATCACCTTTAGCGTATCTTTTGTAAGCGTCTTCTTCCCAACCATCCTCGCACCACTCCCAAAGGTTACCGCTTTGCTGATATGTCCCAAAAGGGCTTACCCCCTCAGGGTGAGCGTTCACTGGCGTTGTATTGCCTTTCGGCCCCTTTTGCTTATTCCACGTCACGCGTCTGCCATCCTCCCAGTCGTTGCCCCACGGGTAGATAATACCCTTGTAGCCACGCGCCGACAGCTCCCATTCAGCTTCCGTCGGTAGCCGAAGGCCAGCCCACTTACAGTACGCTTTGCTGTCGTGCCAGTTCACGTAACGAACAGGGTGGTCGGCGGGGTCGCCCTCTCCCTTCCAATCAGTTCCGGCGTCATGTTTTGTCTCCTTGACGAACTTTGTAAACTGCGCTACCGTCACGCAGTAGATACCTATGTAAAATGGTTCTACAAAGTGAAGGTGCTGTGGCTTCTCTTTGTCCCCCGCCTCGCTGTCGGCATCGGTTGAGCCCATCAGGAACCAGCCGCCGGGGACTAATACAAGCTCGCTGCCGTCCTTTTCGTTTACTGTGTATAGTGGATGATGTGACATATATTTACAGACCTCCTTGTTTTAGTTTATGCGCTCATATAACAAAACATCAGGACACTCTTTATGCGTCAGCTGAATACTTTTTTGTATCAAAGCATCATAATATTCTCTAAAAGCGCTATTTTTCTGGTACAGATTGTTATAAAATACGCGCCGGCTTGTGTATAATCATAACCTTTCAGGCGAATGGAACGCCGTTTTTTTTCATTCATCTTTGTCTATCCTTGTTTTATGGCCACGGCGGTATTTTTGGTTGCGGCTGTTAGGTTTATCAGGGATGGTCATTTCAATTAGCCCCGCGGACTGGAGCTACATGAACTCGCCGAAGTGCTCAATATCACGAGAAAAAAGCTGACACAAATGTGGCAGGGACCACCGAAAAAACAACTGAAACTCTTCAAGCTGGAGGATGTCGCATGAAACTATGGGGTAGTTCCAAGTTTTCTTATTAACCCGGCGGTCAAATGAATAGTCTATATACCATATCTTGCCCGCTTGCGAAGGCGAATTTACTGACTGAATGTATATGTATTTGATCACCATGTTAATAACTTTTCTCTTGACTTTTGCGGGGGGGGGGGGGGAGTATGGGCTTTTCTATTTATAA
>JAJRZU010000131.1 GCA_024275075.1 Deltaproteobacteria bacterium
AAGTCGAATTTACTTCTGTTCCCGCTTAGCAGGCGCAGCCCTGAGTAGCTGTCCCTGAGCAGAATATAGACGAGCCAGATGAACGGCACAAAGCCCAGTACCCCGGTAGTCACCAACACGTTGATGTAGTCGTTGAATATCTTGTCATGTTTCCTGCCGAGCGGCTCGGAGTAGTACCGGTACCCGTAGTAACCGATACCGGTGACCGGATGCTTTTTGAGGATATTGTACGAATCCTCGAGCATCTTCAGCCGGCTCATGTTCGATTCGTACCTAACGTTTGCCGGATCGGTGATATTGACTATACTTGTCACAAGGTTCTTATCACCGATATTTACGAATAACAGAACGCCCGAGAGCAGGATCGGCAAGATGATTATCGCGTAGAATTTCTTGTTCCTGAAGAGTAGCATTATGAATATCGACAGGAATACCGCGATCAACGACGCGCGGCTGAACGCGAGGTAGAGCGCGCCCGCCATCGGTATCAGCGGCATCGCGAGCAGCGCTTTTTGCTTCCTTGTAAGCTCCCTTGAGAAGAGCAGCACCGGTAGGACGAGCATCAGTAACACCGAGGAGAGCTGCCCGTACATCGGGTATATCCTGGCGCCCTTATCCCACTGGAACGTGGAGTACCGGTATGGGATGACACCCTCACCGAGATAGTGCTGCGCGATGATGTAGATGAGGGTGGCGGAAAATGCCCCGATGATTATATAATAGTATTTCCTGATCCTTGCGAGCGGCGGCTTGTTGATGAGGAAGAGGTAATATGCCGCGAAAAGCAGGAACATCTTCAGCTTCATCGCCGCCTTGAGCGGTTTTACCGGTTCGACATAAAATATCAGCGACACGACCGCAGCCAGAAAGAACAACATAAGCGGCATGTTAAGGTCGATGCCCTTCAGCTCCTCAAGCAAGGTCTTTTTGTGGATTATTATCGTAAGGATGATGACAAGCCCTAAAGCGGCCTGCGATACGGCTATGGAATATGTGACAAAGAGTAATAAGACTATCGTCAAGTTATCGACTATTTTTTGCAGATCCATTGTACGCCCCCACAATAAGCACCATAATGAATAGCATATCGGCTCATACATGTAAAGGATTATTGCACTTCACGCGAACCCCTACCCCCTAACCTGCCGGGCGGATGGACAATTTCGTACCCATCGCAACTCTGTTAAATCCGTGTGACCCGCACTCTGTCATGGCGGTAAAATATTAAAAGAAGTCGCTTGATTTCTTTTAAATTTAGCTTAGGCAAAGCCATATTACATAACCATCTTCTTAGAAGGTGGATTTGAAATTTATTAAAATCCCCCAAAAAAAAATTAATATTTAATAGCTTGATTTTATTTTTTATTTATTTTAATATTCGCTTTTTTATTTCTGATAAAAGAGGTATAATAGCATTATGGAAGAGAAAAAAGAGTTAAATATTTTTCAGCTTGTCGTAAAAGAGAGGATATTTTTCGGGTACTTTGCCGCCCTCGTGTTCCTGTTCTTCGCGAGCCCGACAAAGCTGTCGATCGTCGCCGGCCTCGTGTTCTGCCTCATCGGTGAGGCGATAAGGACGCTCTCGGCGGGTACTATCATGAAGAATAAGCTGCTCACCACCTCAGGCCCCTACGCCTATGTGAGGAACCCGCTATATTTCGGGAGCTTCATCATCGGTATCGGTGTCTGCGTCATGGGTAACGTGTTGATATTCAGCGCGGTCTTCATCCCTGCCTTTCTGATGATCTACACGCAGAAGATAAATAACGAGGAAGTGAAACTGCAAGAGATATTCAAAGAGAGCTTCGATGAATATATGCTCAACGTACCAAGATTCTTACCAAGGTTCACCCCGTGGAAGAAAGAGAAAATGAACTTTGAGTTTAGATTGATAAAAGTCCACAAAGAGTACCAGGCGTGGTTAGGGATATACGCGATAACTATAGTCATGTTCCTGAAGATATAAAGATTTACAATGTAATAATATGCAATATAATTATTTCAATGCGTTTTCTTATTATGATATTAGCGTACCTGCTTTCATCTCTTCTGGTGCAGGTCGCATACGCCGGAACTCAGCCTTATAACGTGAATGAGCGGTTGATCTTTGACATCTCATATTTCGGTATCAGCGGCGGCACTACGGTGCTCGAGGTTGCCGGTATCCGCAGGGTGGGCGGCGCGGACGCTTTTCATATCGTCTCTACGACAAAGACAAACAAGTTCTTCTCACGGATATACAAGGTCAGGGACGTGATAGAGACGTTTATCGATATGAACAAGTATCACACGCTGGCCATGAAGATCGACCAGCGCGAGGGTAAGCACAAGAAATACGCGGAGATAAAGTTTGACCAGAATAATAACAAAGCTATCATAAGCAAGAAGTACGGCCAGAAGATAGTCTACGATATTGTAAACGATGTCCAGGATTCTCTTAGCAGCCTCTTTTACGTAAGGCGGCAGGAGCTGATTGTCGGTAAGGATATCGTATTCAACACTTACGCGAGCAGACGGAGCTGGCAGCTTGTCGTGAAGGTGTTAAAGCGGGAGCGGATAAAGGTACAGGCCGGCGCTTTTGATACGGTGCTCGTTAAGCCGCTTCTGAAGTTCAACGACGTTTTCGTCAACAAAGGCGATGTCTATATCTGGCTTTCAGATGATGAATATAAGGTGCCGGTGATGATGAAGAGCGAGATAATCATCGGTTCTATTACCGCTGAGCTGATCAGCCTGGTCACAGGTACGCTGCATTGATTACGAAGCGGGGGCATAATGACCAATAATTGCGCGAATACTCTAAAGATAACATGAACATCATAATTGAAAAAGAGTAACGCGTTTTTATAACAACTATTATAACAGGAGTTTGATCATAATGAGATGTCTGGTTACCGGTGCAGCGGGCTTTATCGGTTCGCACCTATGCGAGCGGCTCTTAGACCTTAGGGCGGAAGTCGTTGCGATAGATTCATTTACGGATTTTTATTCAAGGAGGACGAAGAGGGATAACATCGCGAAATCCATGAATAACGCTAAATTCTCCTTCATCCACGAGAACCTGCTTACCGTCGATCTTTACAGCGCCCTGACCGGTGTTGACTACGTGTTCCACCTTGCCGCTCAAGCGGGAGTAAGGCCGAGCTGGGGCAAGGAATTCAAGCTGTATAACGATTATAATGTCATGGCTACCCAGCGGCTTTTAGAGGTGGCGAAGAATTTCAACCTGAAGAAATTCGTCTACGCTTCCTCCTCCTCGGTATACGGCGATACGACCGACCTGCCGATGAAGGAGGATAGTCTCTTAAGGCCGGCATCACCTTATGGGGTCACAAAACTCTGTGCGGAGCGCCTTGTAGGCATATATAACTCCAGCTTTAACCTGCCGACGGTATCTTTGCGGTTCTTCACTGTCTATGGGCCGCGGCAAAGGCCGGATATGGCGTTTAACAAGTTTATCACCGCTATACAAAATGACGAAAAGATACCCGTATACGGTGACGGTGAGCAGACGCTGGACTTTACGTACGTCTCTTACGTGATCGACGCAATCGTCGCGGCGGCTACCGAGGATGTGACCGGTGAAGTGTTCAACATCGGCTGCGGCAGCACTATAACGGTCAATAAAGTGATCAGTATAATCGAAAAAGGTATGAAGATGAAGGCGAATATCGAGTATATGGATAAGCAAAAAGGTGACGTGCTCCATACCAGAGCAAGTATCAGCAAGGCAAAAAGGATGCTCGGCTACGCCCCGAAAGTGAAGTTGCCCGAGGGGATCGCCCATGAAATAGACTGGCTAAGAGGGGGGCATAATGCCCAATAATTGAAAAAGAGTAACGCGTTTTTATAACAACCATCATAGGAGAAAACAGCTATGCCGGTAAGCGATGAACTTTTGCGGATATTAGCGTGTCCGAAATGCAAAGGCGATATTAAATTGAGTGAGAAGAAAGACGGCCTCATCTGCGACAAGTGTGCGCTTATGTACCCGATCAAGGATGACATACCGGTGATGCTGGTGGAAGAGGCCATACCGATCCAGCACAAAGAATAATGCCTTATGAAAAAACTCTCTGTAGTGATTATCACGTATAACGAAGAGAATAACATCAGGCGGGCGCTTGGCAGCGTCGATTTCGCTGACGAGATAGTCATCGTCGATTCCTACAGCACCGACCGCACGGTGGAGATCTGCAAAGAGTTCACGAAAAAGATCCATCTGAAGGAATTCTTAGGGCATGTGGCTCAGAAGAACTACGCACTGTCGCTTGCGCAAAATGAATGGGTACTAAGCATCGATGCCGATGAAGAGGTATCTGGCGGACTAAAGGATGAGATCCTGAAGGTCATGAGCGGTGATGACAACATCTCCATGAATGGATATAAGATGCCGCGGCGCGCATTCTATCTTGGCCGCTGGATACGGCACAGCGGGTGGTACCCTGACCAGAAGGTGCGGCTGGTCAAGAAAAGCGAAGCGCTCTGGGAGGGGATAGACCCGTCGGACAAGCTGGTTGTCACCGGCAGCGTCGGCGCCTTCAGAAGCGACCTTTTACATTACCCGTATAAGGATTTTTCCCATAACCTGCAAACGATCGACAAATACACGACTATAACGGCAAAAAGGCTCTTTGAGAGCGGCAGGCGCGCCGGTTTTACTGATATTTTCATCCGACCGCTCTTCACGCTACTAAAGAAACTGGTGATCAAAGCGGCGTTCTTAGACGGGCTCTCTGGTATTGTAATCGCGTTTTCGACCGCTTTTTATACATTCAGCAAGTACCTGAAACTTTATGAACTAAACAAGGGTAGCGATAGCGATGTCAATACCGAACAAAGATGAGATACAAAAGATATTACTGTTCCAGACCGCGTTTTTAGGGGATGTCGTCCTCTCCTCTCCGGTCTTTGAGAACATAAAGGAGCATTTTGTAAACGCGACAGTCACCGCGCTTACGATACCCGGCGCGGCGCCCGTACTTGCGGGCAACCCTTACATCGATTCGATAATCACGTATGATAAAAATGGCGCGGATAAGGGCGTCAAGGGTTTTTTGAAAACCCTGGGCATGATAAAGAGAGAGCAATTTGACGTGGTCTTTTCCCTGCACCGATCATTGCGCACCTCACTCATGCTTTATCTGGCGGATATCCCGCACCGGATAGGTTTCGCTGACAGCGCCTTTAGCGCGTTTTATACGAAGCGCGTCACAAGAGACCTTTCGCTGCATGACGTGAAGAG
>JAJRZU010000132.1 GCA_024275075.1 Deltaproteobacteria bacterium
CAACTGCGGTCGGGCTGATCGCGACATTGTTATCGTTACAGTCACCGGTTATGGCGGTCAGCTCTGCGGCAACTTTGTAGCCTGTAGGTCTTGCGCACGATGTCGTGTCGGTTGTTCCGTCGGAGTAATTATCGTTATCAGAATCTTTATACCATGTTTGGTTCGGGTGTTCTAATGAATTGGTATCATCACAGTCTGAATTATTTGCTACATAGCCAGTCGGTTGTGAACACGCATTTTGAGAAACGGCAGAGTTACCATAACCATCACCATCATAATCCTGATAAAAGGTAGTCGTTACAACGTCATCAATCTGACCATCGCAGTTCTTGTCTACAGTATCGCATATTTCCGTCTCCCCAGGACTGATTGCACCGTTACTGTCGTTGCAGTCTCCGGATGTGGCTATAAGCTCTGCGGAAACCTTGTAGCCCGTCGGCCTCGTACATGAGACAGTATCTGTTGTGCCATCTGAGTAATTATCATTGTCAACATCCTTATACCAGATCTGACCGGGATGCTCGTTTGCGTCCGTATCATCACAGTCATTACTGTTAGCAACGTAACCTGTAGGCTGAAAGCAGGCATCCTGAGTGATTGAAGCGTTACCGAACCCGTCACCGTCACCGTCTTGATAGTAGGTGATATAATTACTAACGACATTACCTTGTATATCCGTCTTTACAAGGTACATGTCATCACTGCCTGCGCCGAAGGATTGTGTGCTACCAAGAAGGATAAATCCACCGTCAGAAGTCTCCTGCACGGAGTGGCCATAGTCACCAGAAGTTCCACCAAAAGTCTTTTCAAATGAAATCATTGAAGGTGATTCATCCACCTGCCCATTACAATTATTATCCATAGAGTCACAAAATTCAGTTGCACCTGGATGGATTATATTGTTATTATCATCGCAATCGGTACTGTCTAATACATAACCCTGTGGTTGTACGTTTGCAGGCGCTATTATTGTGTTGCCATTATTACCATACCCATCCTCTGACTTCCAATACTACGCCCTCGCCGATGGCTTAAGGGCGATTTTAACGCTCTTTAAGAAGGGGATAAATATAAAAAACACAAAACTTACAGATGGCTTTACTGCTGTAAAAAAAATCGGGGAAACTTGTAGGATGAATTGCCTTGACAAATCACCACTTATTCAAATATTATTTAATAGGCTTACCTTAAATTGGAATGGGCATCATGCCCTTCAGGTGTCTTATGTCTCAAGAGAACAAGAATATAACGAAGGCTGCCGCGGTCGTCGGGTCTGCCACGCTGATAAGCCGCATCTTAGGGTTCGTGCGGGATATGCTGGTCGCTGGTTTTTTCGGTGCGAACGGCATCATCGACGCGTTTTACATCGCCTTCAAGATACCGAATATGTTACGGGAACTTTTTGCCGAGGGCTCCATCTCCGCCGGGTTCGTACCGGTATTCACGGAGTACCTGACAAAATCGTCTAAGGAGGAAGCGAAAAAGCTCTCTGACACGGTATTCACGTTCCTATCACTGACGCTCATAGTGGTCGTCACACTCGGGGTGATATTCGCACCATATCTGGTGATGCTGATCGCGCCCGGGTTCAAGGGTAACGCCGCGCAATTCCTGTTGACGGTCAAGCTGAGCAGGATAATGTTCCCGTTCCTTCTGTTCGTCGGGCTCGCCGCGCTCTCGATGGGGGTTCTAAACTCACTGCGATCATTCGCGGCGCCGGCCATCGCACCGATAATGTTCAACCTTACAATAATCCTGACGGTCATCTTCTTGCTCAGCGGCTTTGCACAGCCTGTCGTCGTGCTGGCGGCCGCGGTGACTGTCGGTGGCGCGCTCCAGTTCTTCACGCAGGCGCCCTCGCTCATCAAGCGGGGGAGCTTCTTTCGTTTCAGATTCCTGCCGCGCCACCCGGGGATGCAAAAGATCATCACGCTGATAGTCCCGACAATACTCGGGCTCGCGATCACGCAGGTCAACATCACTGTCGATTCGATACTCGCGTCGTACCTGACAGCTGGCAGCATAACGTTTCTATACCTTGGTACAAGGCTCATGCAGTTCCCGCTCGGGGTGTTCTCGACGGCTATCTCGACGGCGGTGTTCCCGACTATGGCGACGTTCGCGGCTAATAACGATACCGCAGGGCTGATAGATACCGTCTCTTTTGGTACGAGGCTCTCCCTGTTCATCACAATACCCGCGATGACCGGCCTCGTGGTGCTCGCCGTACCGATAACGAACATCTTGTTCCAGCGCGGTGAATTCAGTGCAAGCGACACTATCGGCGCTGCCGGCGCGGTCGTGTTCTACTGCGTCGGGCTCTGGGCATACGCTGGTACAAGGATATTCGTCAAGGCGTTCTACTCGCTCAAGGACACGAAGACACCGGTAAAAATCGGCATCATCGCGATGGTGACAAACGTCTTCTTCGACATCATGCTGATGGGGCAGTTAGGGCACAAAGGACTCGCGCTCGCCACATCGATCTCCGGCGGCGTGAACTTCCTCTTCCTCATGTTCCTTTTGAAAAGACGGCTCGGCAGGATCGACGGTAAGAGGATCGCTGTATCGACGGCGAAGATATGCGTAAGCGCCGCGCTAATGGCGATCGTGTGCTATTACATGGTGCGGGATCCGCTGTTCATGACGAATAACCGGTTATTATGGCGCGTAACAAGGGTCGGTCTCACAATAGTCACCGGGGCCGCGATATTTTTCGCGTCCGCATTTATCCTAAGGTGCAAAGAGATACATTTCCTAAAAGATATGCTATCAGAAAAGCTTAAGAAGAAGTAAAAGGGATTTATGACATCAATTGGGGCGCGACCGGGGAGCTCAGGTCTGATGATAATGGGACTGTTGCCAATAAAAGTTGAAAAAACGTTGTATTTTATACAAAAACACTTGTAAGTATCTGATATGTATGCTATAATGCCTCAACAAATCAAAGCATTCAGGGGGCGTTTCATGCTAAAGAGAGAAAGTGGTCAGGTCGATTTTAACAACGAGTTGCTTGAGTCGATGGTGCGGGCGGATCATCTGTATCGGAAAATTCTGGAGCTCGTGGATTTCGCTGAGCTTTTGAAGCCGCTTCACAAGCTTTACAGTGCGAAGGGCGCTGAGGGTATCAAGGTTTTCGACCAGCTCTGCCCGAGTTCGGGTATGGTGCTTGCTGACAAGGGTTATGCCGGAGCCGCTGTGGAAGCGATTCTTGAGGCGAACGGCTGTCACAGCGGGATAATCCGCAAGAAGAACGATCCGAAAAAGAACCGTGAAAAAGATAGCTGGCTGACGAAGCTGAGGATGCCGTTTGAGGGGACTTTTTCGAAGATGCCGAAAAAAGCGCGCTACAAGGGTGACGAGAAAACGCAGTTCCAGGCGACGTTCGAGACGATCGCGTTTAACTTGAAAAAGCTGGCGCGGATCTCGCTACCACCAGCACCGGTCGGGGCTTAATGCCCTCAAGGTAGTGGTGCGCCCAAAAAGATCATCGGATATTACTATTATGGTGTCAAGATACAAGATATTACTTATCTTGATTTATGAAAATTAGGTAATTATTTTAACCAGAGGCATAAATGTCACTAATTAAAATTTGACAACAGGGAAAAGTTTTGTAAGCTTATATAAAATAAAATAAGCTGGTACGCTGGTAAATCAAGTAATTTATATTTATTTGTCAAAGGTATTGATGTCACTTAATATTCTAAAAGATGCCCGGTTAAAGACTAAGCTTTTGGTGATACCCGCGATAATAATCACACTCTCTTTCGTAATATTTGGCGTTATTGTCATCGTATTGGTAACCGGTGCGCTTAACAAAAA
The DNA here is from genome assembly GCA_024275075.1 of Deltaproteobacteria bacterium. Lineage (GTDB taxonomy): Bacteria > Desulfobacterota > JAJRXV01 > JAJRXV01 > JAJRXV01 > JAJRZU01. Next base: position 3,826 of record JAJRZU010000132.1, read on the forward strand.
CGAGGACGATTTTATCGGTTCAAAGGCCGATATCTTTTACAGTGATATTTTAGCTCACATGAAAGAGTTGAAGGGTAGCGTGAAGCTGAC
>JAJRZU010000133.1 GCA_024275075.1 Deltaproteobacteria bacterium
ACATTGAGGTGTTTTATAACAAAAAAAGACGGCACTCGTATCTAAAATATTTGTCACCAGAGAGATTCGAGAACCGTTACCGTATCAACAACTTGAAGGATGTGGCTTAACTAAGTGTCCAGAAAAAGTGGGAGAGATCAGCGATGATAATCTTCCGGCCGCGCTGTCTGCGGATTAGTATCGGGACGTGGATGAGAAGGTTACCGCTTTCGGTTATACTGATTTGTGGTTCGTACATTATGGGCGAGCCGCCCAGGGCGATTTTGCCGATGGCTTTGTTAGACGATGCGGAGCTAATTGGGTCGAGCGACACGCTCGCGAGCTCGGAGACCAGCGCCGTGAGTCCGTTTGTTTTCAGCTCTATATCGAGACCATCCTCTTTTATCGTAATCCGCTCCACTAACAGTTGTATCAGCCTGTGACGCTCAAGCGGGAACAGGTCTTCCCAGAACATTTCTATGCTCTGGAACGCCTTTGACACGTTGCCTTCGGTCAGCCGCTTCGCCTTTAGAGCCTTGAGCTGTGCCGATACATTCGCGACTTGTGGTGCCAGTTCCAGCGCCTGGCGGTTCGCCTCATGGAGCTTGCTTTCCCTGTCAGCGTCCGTGCAGTCCGGTGAAACCAGCTCAGTTCCCGAACCTTTTGTTGAGCGGCTTCGAGCTCCTCTTTCTGTTTCATTATACGTTTGCGTTCTGATTTTTCCAGATCCTTTGACATGGAGTATGTCTTCGCGACAAGTGTCGGCGTTCTGAATACCGCGCCGAGTTGTTCGAGTACGACCTTCTCGATATCGCCAGCAGGAATCCGCTTCAAGGGGCATCGACTCACAGCGCGTTTGGCGTCTTTTTCGCAGATATAATAAGAGTAGCGCCGGTTGCCTTTGTTGGTATAGTCCGTAGGATGGGTTACCTCCAGCGGAGTAACCCATCGTTTTCATTCATTTATTGATGGGGTATGCTTTCAGCAGTACCCCATCCTACCTGCTGACCGATTATAAGTATTGGTCTCTGGATAAGGATGCAAAGGAACTCTCCATGTACCCCAATCTCCTTGAGTATTTCTCAAAAAGCCGCCTTCAGAAAATTCCTGAGGAACAAACCAATAACTTCCTTCAGGTATTGGCCCGTAATCTCTTATAGATTGGTAACTTGGGTGTTGATAGCCTTTAAAGTGCGCAAATCGCCCAATTAAGAGTGTTTTTGAAAGTTAATTACATTCTATTTTTTCTTTATTTTCCGATATGATTTCACCTTTTGGAGAAATAAAAATGTTGTTTTGATACATAGAATACTCGCAAACTATAGGTGAACTGTCAAAATTTGTTTTGTAACCAAATAATCTTATAGCGAAACCACCTTCTCCTTCTTTGATATTAATCGGTGCCCAATTAATATCGAAGCATTTTTGTAACTCAGAAAAAAGTTCGGCACTTTCCCAAAAACCACCACCAAAAATAATGATCTTACTTTTGTTTTTTCGTTGGGGGATTGCGAAATATCTGGTAATTAAGCTGTCCCTGTCTAATTTACTATTAGCAAAACTCTTTGTAATCTTATCATACCTTCGTTCCCTAAAATATATTCTTGTAAAAGCTTAAATGTTGTCCTTAGAAAAAAAAAGTTTTTCGCTTGCAATAAATCGATTAAAACTTTCTATGAATTTATTAATATGCACATAATCACCGTTAGAAGTTTTCCGACCCATGTTAGAAGAACTCTCTAAAAACTCTAAATGCCCTCTTTCATCTAAAGCAATGTCATATTGAATTTTTGTATGTATATCAGGGGAGATGACCAAGTAAAACACTAAATGTTTTTTTATCAATGGTATGTCTTCAAATAATCCAAATTCAACGACATTTAATTGCTCGGTTGAGAAATGTTCTCTAATACGCGATTTTTTAAAAGAATAATACACATTTGGTTCCGCCTCTATTTCTAAAATTGCTTTATTAATAGAAGCTACAATTATTCGATTAAGATTATTGTCTAAAAAATCTGAAGCAAGTCTATGTCTTTTTAAAAAATTATATAGTATCTCTATTGTATTATCGCTAAATGAAAAACCGTGTTGTATTTTAAGTTTTTCAGTCTTCATGTTTTTCCCAATGTCAACAGCAAATAACTTCTTCTCATTAAATGCTTTGATTGCAATGATAATAGTTTCCTTTTTGAGTGTTTGCTCTTCTTGTGCCAAGCAATTATTGTAATAAATAAACATAGAAGCATAAGATATTATAAATAGCAATGCAAGTCTTGCTTTAAAAGTCATCATTTTGTGCTTTCCATTATAAAACTTTAGGGCTGCCAAGAATAACTAGATTAGACAGACAGCCCTTATAACTAATAGTTTTTAATTTGTTTGCTACATAATCCTACAACTTAGTTAGTAACATTGTTGTTTAGATATTGTACTATTTCCCAGTGAACCATTTCAATAATAAGTGTACCATAATACTGATGTACTAATGTATATCCATCATTTTTTGTTAAACCTGCTTTTTCTGCTCTTAACCAAGCATCATTACTCATATTCGCTGGAATAGAATTGTATACATATCCTGTGTGTTCTATTTCATGTGCCAAAGTAGCGGCTACCCAAGCTAAAGGATTATTACATTCTGCTGTATATTCCTTGAATACCATCTGTGAAGCTGTTTTGCCATTGCCTATCGCTGTCTTGCTTATTATTATTTCAACTCCCGTGGTCTGGTGCTTAGTGTATCCCCATGGCTTTCCGTTTCCAATAATCCCATAAGTTGTCTTCCCAGGTGCTGGTAGAGTCCCACCAGTGCTTGCTCTATTATAAATTTCATTACCTATAGATGTTGCACCACTCAATTGAAGCAAATCATACACCAAGTTAATATCATCCTGCCAACCAGCAAGAATTTCATCAAGTGATGCCAACAGCCCCCACGGATCTATTGCATTCACCGGATTCCCACCGACATACGCAAACTGGTTCAAGCCGCCTGCGATACCGATAGGGTCTTTGTTGATGAACCGGCCGAGCATTGAGCTGTAGTAACGTGCGCGGTAGTAGTACAATCCTGTCTCGGCATCGTACTCGCGTCCGGTGTACGTGTAAGGATTCTCCAGCGTGCCGGTTTCACTTGATATCGTTCCAAAAGTCTTGTAATCATAAGTCTTGATTACCACGCCCGTAGAGTCAGTGATCCCGGTAATGCTACCGAGCGGATCCTTGTGATAGTAGTACGTGTTACCGCCTCTTATCATCGCCACAGGATTATCAACACCCACATCGTGAATATATTCCGCTGATAAAGAGCTTGCAGTACCATCATAATCGTATTCGGCGATGATGTCTTCCGCCGAGTAGAGGTACCTTTTCCAAAGTATAACAGCTCCTGCGGCATCTGCAACTTTTTTCTCGATCCTACGCCCGAAGACGTCGTATTTGTAGGTCGCCACTTTTCCGCTCGGCATGGTTGCTCTCACGAGTCTGTCATGGTAGTCGTATTCGTACGAAGTAACAGAGGCGGTCATCCCGTCATTATCGGTTTTGGTGGCGGTGTTGCCGTTAGCATCGTAGGTGAAGCTTACCGTACCGGTATCGTCAACCATTTCGTCGTCATCATCGTTGTCCTCGGCGTCATGGTGATCGTCATCATCATCGTCGTCATTATCATCATGTTGCTTGATCAGATCGTAGATCATAGAAGCAAGTACGTTCCCGGTGCTGTAATAGTAGTCGATCTCATTCCTGATCTCGGTTACGTCTATGTCCGCGTCTTCGTCGTCTTCGTGCTCGGCGTCCTCGGAGGCTAAGTACCGGCGCGTTTTCATCTCCCTGCGGTTACTGGTCGCATTGTACTTGTAGCGCGTCTCCCCGGTTCTTGCACCACTCACGTTGGTACGCACCTTCTTTACCCGGTAGAGTGGATCGTAGTTGTATCTTGTCTCCTCTCCTGTACCGGTTATCTTTTTCTTTTTCATGCGTGTCTTGTTGTATTCGTAGGTGTAAGAATTCACGCCGGCGGTGACAGTAGAAAGCAGGTTTGACACAGCGTCATAAGTGAAGTTGGTCGCAAGTCCGTTCCCAAAACTTAAGTTTGAGAGGCGCGAAAGCGCGTCAAAGGTTTTGGTGACGTAAGTCGCAGAAGCATCGGATATGCCGCTTACTCTTCCGGCGATGTCATAGCCGTAGGCCAGCGTTCTGCCTGTCGGGTAGACAAGCTGTGATAGCCGCGAGTATAGATCGTAACCGTACGCGACGTCTTTGTTGAGGAAAGAGTCGTGCACGTTGGTCAGTCTGCCATAAGTATCATACGTAAAGGTCAGAGTGCTGTTGACGTTGGACGCCGAGCTCAATAGCCCTGTCGCCGGATCGAAAGTAAACGTGTCGGAAGTTCCGTCCGGGTACGATATGCTTGTTATGCGCCCCATAATATCGTAAGCGTACGTAATTCTGGAGCCGCCCGGCTTTGTGAGTGCGGTGAGCCGACCGACGGTGTCATACTCATAAGAGGTGAGCCGACCGTCA